>CAZTVH010000044.1:0-6790 GCA_964616965.1 uncultured Bacteroidaceae bacterium
CGGGGCGTGCACGGCAGTGCGCTACCCAGCCCCCGTCTGATAACTATTTTTCTACATACCGCATATCCCTTACGCCCCAGTCTACCCATCCTTGTGAAAAATCAGTCTTGAATTAAATAAGAGCGAAAATAAAACAAATGGTTGTTTTTTTTTTGGTGTATGGAATAATTTGTGTATCTTTGCCTATTTATTATTAGATGAGGGCGTTTTAGTTGAGCGTGTAAGTGATTGATTATTTGTCATGTAATATATTTATTATGAGAGTAATTATTGGTAAAAATTACGACGAAATGTCGGTATGGGCAGCTAATTATGTTGCTCGGAGAATCTTAGATGCCAAACCAACACCTGAGAAGCCATTCGTATTAGGCTGCCCCACTGGTAGCTCGCCCCTCGGCCTCTACAAGCATCTAATTGAATTGAATAAAAGAGGTGTTGTCAGTTTCCAGAACGTTGTGACATTCAACATGGACGAGTATGTGGGGCTGGATGTGAACCATCCGGAGAGTTACCACAGCTTTATGTGGAACAACTTTTTCAACCACATTGACATTAAGAAGGAGAACGTTCACATCCTTGATGGTAACGCGCCCGACTTGATTGCTGAGTGCAACCATTATGAGAAGATGATTGAGGAAGCGGGTGGTATAGACCTATTTATGGGTGGTATTGGTCCAGACGGACATATCGCGTTCAACGAACCGGGCAGTAGCCTTTCGTCAAAAACACGCATTAAGACTCTTACCACCAATACAATTCAGGCTAACTGCCGTTTCTTCAACAATGACGAGTCGTTGGTGCCTAAGCAGGCATTGACGGTAGGTGTGGGAACGGTGATGGCTGCCCGTGAGGTGCTGATTCTCTGCAATGGACCCAAGAAGGCCCGTGCCCTGCACCACATGATTGAAAGAGGAGTAAGCCACATGTGGACAGCAAGTATGCTGCAGATGCATCAGCATGGCATTGTGGTGTGCGACGAGGAGGCCTGCGATGAGTTGAAGATTAGCACTTATAACTACTTCAAGGACAAACAGCGTCTGGAGGGCATAGTGGAGCAGTATCTGAATATGTTCTAAGCTAAAAGGAAAAATCAAGTAAACTAAAAAGGGCGGTGCATGTCGTGTGCCGCCTTTTATAATTGGGGGACATGCTTTTTAAGCCAAGTAATCTGTTTCTTGGCATAGTGCCATGTGTTCAATTTGATGGCATCGGCAGGGGGCAAGGGAGAAGTGGTTGTGCTTTCCCAGAGGGTGAAGAATTCTTTGTATCCGACGGTATTGAGGGCTGTGAGGTGGCGTAGGGGATAGAGCCGGTGGGCTTCCTCTTCGAGGCCGTTGGCTATCATTTGGTCGACGCGCTGGTTGATGCGTTGGCGTAGCTCCTCACGGGGACGTTCTATGATGACCGACTGGATGGAGAAAGGCCGTGGTTGGCGTGGCTGGTTGATTAATTGGCTGTATGGTTTGCCAGCAGTGAGGGTCACTTCGAGTGCCCGCTGAATCCGTACTCCGTTGGCGAGGTCTACTTGAAAATAGTAGTCGGGGTCGAGGGTGCGCAACATGGCACGCAGGCTTTCCACGCCTTCGTTGCGTAGCTTGTTTTGCAACGATTCGCGCAAATCGGGAGAGGGGTCGGGGAGGACAGAAATGCCGTGGCACAGGGCCTCGATATACAATCCACTGCCCCCTACGGCAACTACAGTTTCGTATTGCTGGAATAGGGTGTCGAGCAATCGAAGAGCGTCTTGTTCGAATGTGAACACGTTATAGGGATTCTGTACAGACCGACAAGCAATAAAGTGGTGAGGGACAGAGGCGAGTTCTTCGGGTGAGGGACGTGCGACACCGATGTCCATCTCAGTATAGAACTGTCGTGAGTCGCAAGAGACAATTTCGGTGTGCAGTTGCTGTGCGAGTTCTATGGCTCGGGCGGTTTTGCCTGATGCCGTGGGACCAAGAATGAGCAGGAGCCGGTTCACTGTTTTGGTTTTAAACCCAGTTCGGCAGCCTTGTCGAGCATCATCTGCCATGCGGCAGTGCGGTCGTTGGGAATAATGCCGTCGAGAATAGCATCTTTGATGGCATCTTTGATGATTCCAATCTCATGGCATGGGGACAGCCCAAAAGTCTGCATGATGTCCTCGCCACTGACAGGGGGCTGGAAATTGCGGATGCGGTCTTTCTCCTCCAGTTCGACGAGTTTCTGCCGAACGATTTGGAAGTTTTGCATGTAGCGACGCACCTTGTCGTCGTTTTTGCTGGTGATGTCTGCTTCGCAAAGCGTCATTAGGTCGTCGATGTCGTCGCCTGCCTCGAAGAGAAGACGGCGCACGGCAGAGTCGGTGACTTGGTCTTCGGCCAGGATTATGGGACGTAGGTGGAGGAGTACGAGCTTTTCGACATAGCGCATCTTGCTGTCGAGAGGGAGTCGAAGGTGAGTGAAAATGCGTCGAACCATCTTGCTGCCTCGTACTTCATGGCCATGAAAAGTCCACCCTAGCCGCTCATCGTAGCGTTTGGTAGCGGGCTTGCCGATGTCGTGGAGTATGGCAGCCCATCGTAGCCATAGATTATCGCTTTTGACAGCCACGTTGTCCAGTACTTCCAAGGTGTGGTAAAAGTTGTCTTTGTGTGCGTGTTGCCCAACGGTTTCAACCCCTTTGAGTGCGCTAAATTCGGGGAAAATGATGGGCAGGAGCCCTGATTTCTGTAAGAGCTTGAACCCTACAGAAGGTTTGGGTGAGAGGACAATCTTATTGAGTTCAGTGGTGATACGCTCGGCAGAGACTATACGGATGCGTTCAGCGTTGCGCTGAATGGCTTCAAAAGTCTTGTCTTGAATGACGAAGCCCAGCTGCGAGGCAAAACGGATGGCACGCATCATGCGGAGAGGGTCGTCGCTGAAGGTGATGTCGGGGTCGAGAGGGGTGCGGATGAGGCCGATGTTAAGGTCGCGAATGCCGCCAAAGGGGTCGAGCAGTTCGCCGAATGTGTCGCGATTGACAGAGACAGCCATGGCGTTGATAGTAAAATCGCGCCGGTTCTGGTCGTCTTCGAGGGTACCATCTTCTACGATAGGCTTGCGGCTGTCGCGGCGATAGCTCTCGCGCCGAGCCCCGACAAACTCTATCTGCCATATTTCATCATCGTGGTGATAGAGGAATGAAGCGGTGCCGAAATTCTTGAACACGTTTACTTCTATCTTAGGGCTGATGGATAGGGCTACGGCCTTTGCTAGCTCAATGCCGCTGCCTAGACAGACGATGTCGATGTCGGTGCAGTGACGTTGTAGAAAGTAGTCACGCACTACACCGCCCACGGCGTAGGCTTGAATGCCCATTTTGTCGGCGACTTCACCGACAATGCGGTAGATAGGATTGGTAAGTGGTATTGGCAAGTGGATTATCAGATTGTTGGGTTGTCGGAATAGTTGACTGTGCGGATGAGGGTTCCTTGTTCGTCGTAGAATTCCCAAATGCCAGTGCGTTTGCCCTCGGTATAGGTACCTTGGTAGTAGGGGATACCATTGTCGCGATAAACAATATAAGGCCCATCCTCAACGCCATCCTTGAAATTTGCCTCTACTTGTGGTTTCCCGTTGGGGAAGTAGAAGAATACTCTGCCGTCGCGCAATTCGTTGGTGAGGCGTTCGGTGCTGCGGACTGTGAAATTGCTGTAGAATTGTATCACATCTTTGTGAATGCCCGAACAGAAGACGACGGTGCTGGGGGTGCCGAACATGCCTAGGTCAGTGACGTAGACTGAGTCGAGCTTGCCGTCGTAGTAGTTTCCACCATTACGGTTGTAGAACGCCCACTGGCTGCCATAGTCGTGACGTTTGGAAAAATCGGCAGTGGCAAATAGTTGGCCGTTGTCGAAGTAGTAGTTCCATGTGCCCGTAGGTACTTCGGGCTTGCCCGAAAACTTCTTCTCGAATTGCAATTGTCCGTTGTCATAGTACATGCGCTCGCCCACACGGGTGGGGTCTTTTTTGTCACCTTTTACTAGGAATACTAGCATGGGATTTCCACTTGGGTATGCTTGTATTACCTCTTCTCGTACATGTCCGCAGGCAGTGAGCAATAGGGTTGCGGCAATTATGATAGTTGTTTTTTTCATAGACTGTGTTGTGTGAGGATTATTTGGCTCGGAAAAAGATGGAAATGGGTACACCGTGGAAGTCCCATATTTCGCGGAGTCGGTTTTCGACGAACCGTTTGTAGGGGTCTCGGATGTACTGCGGTAGGTTGCAGAAGAAAACGAATTGTGGGTAATGGGTGGGCAATTGGGTGATATATTTGATTTTAATCCATTTCCCTTTGACGGAAGGCGGTGGGTTCTGTTCTTTGACAATGGGCAGCAGTAGTTCGTTCAGTTCGCTGGTGGGGATGCGGCGGCTGCGTGCTTCATAAACCTGCTTGGCGGTTTCCAACACTTTGAAGATACGCTGCTTGTTTATTACGCTGGTAAAAACAATCGGCACATCTTCGAAAGGTGATATACGGCTGCGAATTAGGTCTTCGAATTGCTTATGGGTATGGTTGTCTTTCTCTATGAGGTCCCATTTGTTTACCACAATCACCACACCTTTGTTGTTGCGTTGGATTAGCGAGAAGATGTTGAGGTCTTGTTGTTCCAATCCTTGGCTGGCATCAACCATCAGAATGCAGACATCGCTGTTCTCGATGGTGCGGATGCTCCGCATGACTGAGTAGAACTCTATGTCTTCGTTCACTTTTGCCTTCTTCCGTAGTCCGGCGGTGTCGACAAAGTTGAAGTCGAATCCGAACATATTGTAGCGAGTGTAAACGCTGTCGCGCGTGGTACCGGCAATGGGAGTGACTATATTGCGGTCTTGTCCAGTGATGAAGTTGATGAAGGAGCTTTTGCCTACGTTGGGGCGTCCCACTACTGCAATTCGTGGCAGCCCTTCACCCTCGTCCTCCTCACCTTCGTCGAAGTCTTCCACTACAGCGTCGAGCAGTTCGCCAGTACCACTGCCGCTGATAGCTGCGACGGGGTAAGGGTCGCCCAACCCCAACATGTAAAACTCGGCAAGTCCTTCCATCTCTTTCGCATTGTCCACCTTGTTGGCCACAAGCAACACCTTTTTCTTACACTTGCGTAGCATGTTGGCAACATCCTCGTCCATTGGTGTGAGTCCTTCACGCACATTGACTAAGAAGAGGATAATGTCGGCCTCCTCTACGGCCAGCCGCACCTGTTTGCGTATTTCGATTTCGAACTCGTCATCGCCACCGACCACATAGCCACCTGTATCAATGACAGAAAAACGTTTGCCATTCCAATCCGACTTTCCGTATTGGCGGTCGCGGGTCACACCTGAAGTCTCGTCAACTATAGCCTTGCGACTTTCGGTCAATCGGTTAAATAATGTGGATTTCCCCACATTAGGTCGCCCTACAAGGGCTACTATATTACTCATAACTTATAAATTCGTATGTTTGTTAAGGATCTATTTTTTCAGCCCTACCATGTTGACACCGAACATCACATGTGCCGCTTTGACCTGTGTCAATCTCATGCTGGAGAGGTATTCTATGGCGGCAAAAAGTTGTAGACGTCTTCCTGGACTTAGCGTCACGGCAAATCCAGGGTTGAGCCAGGTCGTCCTTTCACCGTTGTAGGTGAAGGAGTTTGTGGCAGACAGCTCCATCCAGTTGAATAGGTTGAGGTGGGCCGATAGTGTGTTGTTGCAGGCAAAATGGTTTTCTCCAGAATGGTGGTTGTTAAACCAGCCGTTGAACCATTGCCCTTGAAATAGGTATCCGGCCCTCAGCAGTTTGCCTAACGACACCGATGCACCAAGATACATGCGTGTTGGTACGCTGTACCAGTAATCGTTCTCTTCGGTAACATAGTCAATCATGGCCAATAAGCTGTCCTTGAATCGTCCGATAAACGAAGTGTCTACAATACCATTGGTAATCAAAGTGCTGAGGTCGATGCCGTCGAATGTGATGGTGATGTCTTTTTGTTTCGGAATGATGGTGATGGGATTTTGTTTCCAATGTGCGCCAGGACCTAAGTCTACTATGCTCATGCTCAAGTCGAAGATGTTCACCTTCAGTTTGGCACCGATGTCGAGCGAGAAACCAAAATTATTGGGTATCATCTTTTGGATATTGTCCCACTCAAAAGAGAACTGTCCGAGGTCGTCCATTGACAGTTTGGCAATGCCTGCCATGTGGAGAAGGTAGTCAGTCGACAGCTGTATTGAGCTGATATCGTCTGCTGTGGCAAGGTCAATTTTGAGATTGTCTATCGATATCGCCATCAAGCCGTCCAGCACGTTGACTCGTGCTCCGACGGTGAGGGGAATGAAGGGTACTTTGAATGCTGCGCCTACCGATGCGTAGGCATACATTTGTCCGTTGAATATGTCGGAGGCTCCAAAATCGATATGGTGAGACTCGTTGACATTGCCCTCAGCCAAAAGGTCAAAGAATCCAAGTGGCACAGTGAATGACGTAAGATACTTTACGCCTGCCGAGGCAGTTAGATGCAGTTTGTCTCCGATGGTAAAGCCAAACCCAAGCAGGTTCACATCGGTGTTATGGTCAAAGTGGCATCCGTTTATTTTTAATTGCTCAAGCACGGTGTTGAGGTTGAGAACGGTGACATCCCTCACAGGGTCGTATTGCAAGTGGAAATCCTCATACGACATCGGCAGGGCCAGTTGCACACTGGTCTTTGCTGTAGTCATATACCAACCCGATTCACTGGGGAAAAGTGCAGGGTTCAAGTAGTTCGACCAAGGCGACCGTATC
>CAZTVH010000044.1:6800-11662 GCA_964616965.1 uncultured Bacteroidaceae bacterium
AACAGCATTGTCTGTAATCTGTTGTGCCTGCATGGTAGGGGCCAATGCCACTCCTAATAATAGCACAATGGCTGAAATATTTTTCATAGTGGCAATTGTTATT
This sequence comes from uncultured Bacteroidaceae bacterium, assembly GCA_964616965.1. Lineage (GTDB taxonomy): Bacteria > Bacteroidota > Bacteroidia > Bacteroidales > P3 > Colimorpha. The sequence goes on from CAZTVH010000044.1 coordinate 6,904, forward strand.
TGAAGAATGGGACATCGGGTAGGTTAATAGGTATGGCGAAATCAGCATGGCCTGAAAGAACAATGTAGGAACGGATGTCGATATGGTCCTCCATTCTCACGGCCACATAGGGTTTCTGTCCCGTCAGATTGTGCTGTGCGGTGTTGAGGTTGATGCTGTATACGAGTCTGTGTGTATTGGCCAGTTGCTTCAGCTCGTTGAGATTCAAGTGTATCTTGAACTGCGATGTTTCGTTTCCATTCGAAATCCATGTGCCAGTGTGTCCTGCCAACGGCGTTACAGGTGCGGCATGGCTTGCAAGGTCGCCCTCGAACACAGTGCGTAATAATTCGTTGTCCGCTTCGTCAAGGAAGGTGGCATTGAAGTTCAGCTCCAAAGGCAGGTAGTTCTTCGTCACAAAGGCTATATAGCAGTTGCTATCGTTCAGATGCAGTGAGTAATGTTCTCCGTTCATAGTACCGTCTTGAATGTTGTCCAGCTGTTCATGCAGATTCGACAGGTCCAATGGCAAAGTGTCATTATACGACACTCCGTGGCTGTAGAAAATCAGCGGTAGTTCAAGGCAGGCGTGTAGGTTTGCCATCATGCTATCCACACCCAGTTCTTGCATATAGTCGCCAAAGTCCGACCCTGGCATCATTTGCTCGGTGGGAACGGTAATGCACATGCGTACCTTGTAGTCCACGCTAGTCGGGCGGTGTTCTACCACATCTTTCAAGTTGTACTTCTCAAAGATAGGTATGTTTTTGGTTTCTAACAGGTCTGCAATGCTCACCTTTTCAGTAGTGATGAGTTGAGGCAGTTCTTCGGTATAGCCGTCCTTACAATGGATGACTATCGCCAACGAGTCGAAGGTTAGGTTTGCTCCCCGTGCCACCACCTCTCGGAACGAGCTGTTGACATAGCCTTTTACGTCAGCGTCTAAGGTGACTAGAAACTCATTGATGCTAAATTCGTTGGTGTCGAATATCTCCAGCTTGTCAAATAGGTCGAAGGTCTGTGTGCCCTCGATGAGGGTATAACTGCGAATTGTATCGAATTCGTCTTTTGTCTCCCCTTTAGGGGCTCCTTTGCTGGCTACCCACGACATCATAAAATGCTTGTTGTATAAGTAGCGGAACGATACTATGTTGTCTTCCCCAAAATACACGTTCACATCTTGGTTGAAGTCGAGCATACCTACTAGAGTAGCCATGTCGGCCGACATTTTTGCCAGAGGTATGCCAAATATTGGGTTTATTTCTCCCTGCACCTCAATAGGATGGCGCAATTCAGAGAAATCATCTTTGCTACACGCCACCATCAAGAGTGGAATGAGGAGTAACAATATGGTAATGCGATGTTTCATAGAACTAATATTATAAAATTTAGATTTGCAAATGTACACAAAAATTTTTGATTTACAAAAAAAACGTATTTTTGCAAATCGAATAATAGTTAAATAATGACAGGATGAAGAAGGTTATTTTGTTGATTGTTACGTTGTTGCTTGCTTTTATTGGGTCTGCACAACAGACCTATACTTTTGCTACTCGCGACACGATGGAACTAAAAATGGATGTCTACCAGCCCCAGCACCCACGGGCCGACCATGCTTGTGTCTTGTATGTCTTCGGGGGTGGCTTTATGTCAGGCAATCGTGACGACGACTTTTCGCGTAAGTGTTGCCAGCTGTTGGCGGAAAAAGGCTTCGTGGCTGTCGCTATCGACTATCGTCTCTACCTCAAACATGCCCCTAAAGTGCCTCTCCTTAAGATGTATACCCTCTTCGACACAGCCATCCGCTATGCCGTCGAGGACTGTTCCGATGCCATCGCCTTCCTATGGGACCATGCTGGCGAACTGAAAATAGACCCCACCAAGATGGTGCTGACTGGTTGTAGTGCAGGAGCTATCACCGTTTTGCAGACCGACTATAGCCGAGTCAACCATCTCCCTGCCGCATCCCATTTGCCCGCAGGCTTTGTTCCTGTTGCCGTCATACCTTACTCTGGAGGCATTATGTGCCAAAACAACAAGCTGAAATATGCCTCACAACCTGCTCCAACCTGCATGTTCCATGGTACTTCCGACAAAATTGTCAACTATCGTCGTTTCCGTGGCTCATTGGGTACCTCATTGTTTGGCACCCATAGCTTGGCTAAAGTTTTTGCTAAGAACAAGTACAACTATTGGGTGTTGCGTTTCGAAAAACGAGGGCATGAGATTGCTATTGCTCTGCCGCCTACTATCGACGAGTTCTGTGCCTTTGTCGATGCTGCCCTGTCAGGCCGAGTAATGCAGTACGATGCCACCTGCACCGATACCGCCATCCGTCGGACAGAATGGTCTAACTATTCGCTGTTTGACCTCTATTTAAAATGACACTGAATATGAAAAAGATTGTAGTTATTGCTATTATAGTTCTTTGCGCTGTTACCACACAGGCACAGGAAATATCGAAAGACTCTACATTTATTACAGCCTCAGTTGGAGGACGGAAGATGGCGTTTCCCTTGGTTTCGAGGCATGATAATGGTATGGTGTTCGCTACTAATAAGGTGTTTATAGAGCATGGCATTACATATCTCTATAGGGAATATTCTTTCTACCGATGCGATACATGTAGTGGATATCAAGTTGATACTTCATCTTATTTCCTCCGCCCCAAGTTGTGGAATGGCTATCTCCAGCATCTACACCGTTATACCTATTGGATGTATGGAGCAGAAGGCACTGAGGTATATTATTCTGATGCGTACAATGATTTGCGCACAAAATGTCCCGTGCTTCACCATCAACAGTTAGGCAACGTGCCGCGGATGTGGTATCCTGTCGTCAAGTATCGTGGCAAATACTATATCAGCATCGACAATCTTAACGCCATCGAACTGACCGACAGCGTTGTCATCTACCACGACATGGAGGTGTCTTTGTCAGCATTGCGCAATTTCAGTCAGGTGGGCGAGGGCACCTACACTTGGCAGGAGCAGTCGGCATATTCCGAAGGGGTAGATAGCGTCACAATAAGACCTGCAAAGGGTCCCAAAGGCCCTATACAAGGTCTATATGTCATGACCACAGTGCATAAAGAACTAGGTATCACTGTTCATCAACTTGTCACCCCTGAAAGAGATATCTCCAATTTCGACTTCATCGATTGGCGCAGCTCCGACCACATCCCCGTCGGACTCCCCTACGACACGATTGATTTCGACAAGCTTTAGTCGATGGTGACATACCGCAAGTCGAGGGCGTTCGTGGCGTTGCTGAGCGGTCGCGAAAGCTACTTTTCTATCATAAAATTGGTAAAAAGTGTCGGTGATTGAAGAATTTTGTGTATCTTTGCAAAATCAAATTTTGGTATATGACCGAAAATGTAATTGTTCAATTCACTATTAATTAAATACATGTTATGACCCAAAGTACCAAACGGGAGTATCAGTCTCCTCAAATTAAACAACTACAGGTACCTGTGGAAAATGGCTTCTTAGTCAGCGGCCAGAACCCTATCGCGAGTGGCGACAATGCCATCCAGTTTGAAGATGTCCAAGGCACATGGGGTGCGAATTAAAAAAAGGAGGATATTATGAAACAGATAATGAGAATTATGGGGCTTTGCGCCCTTGTGGCGGTGGTCGCCACCTCGTGCGAGAAGAAAGAAATGCAGCCGTCGAACACCCTCACGGCGGTGCTGAACCAGCCCACGTCGGGCGATAAGACGCAGATTGGTGCCGACAACTACCTAGTGTGGAGTCCCAACGACCAGATTTTGGTGGGCGACCAAACACTCACGACCCAAACCTTCACCGCTATGAGCAGCGGCTCGACGCATACCGATTTCACGGGCGGTACCATCGATCCCAATGAGGGTTATTGGGCTTTCTATCCGGTGAACTATGTGACCGATGTGGATGTGGTGAATGGGCTCGTCACCTTCACGGTGCCCGCCACGCAGACATACGTCGAGGGCTCTTTTGCCACCAACACCTATCCTATGGCGGCCTCGAACGGCGGCAGCGGCACAGTGTTTACGTTCCAAGGATTATTTGGCGTACTTGCCATCCCTCTGACGGGCGAATGCACGGTGGGGAGCATCGAACTGACCGACGCGGCGCTTAATCTGACGGGCTCAGTATCCTATAACGCGCGGACTTTGGCCCAGGGCTCGGACAGCAAAGGTGGCAAGTCGGGCGGAATGACCATCACGTTGGATTGTGGCGAAGGCGTCACCCTCTCGCCCACGAATCCCACGACGTTTATGTTCGCCCTGCGTCCCCTTGTCTGCTATGGCGGCTTCACTATCACGATTAAGGACACTGAAGACCAGGTTATCGCTACGCGGACGGCAGAACCCAATAATAGGAATGCCATCCAGCCCCAGAAAATACTCTGGATGCCAGTGACTGACCTCAGTGTGGATTAGGCCGCTGTTTTGGCGCATGATACAATTCGAGAGAGACCCAGTGAGGGGTCTCTCTCTTTATGTGGGAGTTAAATGGGACAATACGTTTGAATGCTTGAATGTTTGAATGTTTGAATCCTTGAATGCTTGAATGTTTGAATCCTTGAATGCTTGAATGTTTGAATGTTTGAATGCTTGAATGTTTGAATGTGTTAATGTGGGAATATTACTAACACAATGACGCATTTACGCAATCAAAACATTTGTCCCCTTTAACTCCCAATTTAACTCCCTATTAATACTCCCAATTAGAGTGTGACGTAGCGGAGGTCGAGGGCGTTCATGGCGTTGCTGCGGAGGCCGTGGACGTTCTTG
>CAZTVH010000045.1:0-495 GCA_964616965.1 uncultured Bacteroidaceae bacterium
CATCATCTCAATGGTGTTGGTCATTGGCTGGCTCATACCCCTCATCAAGTTGGGTTACAATTACGCAGCCACTGGAGTTGAAGACATAGACGAAATGGAGATAATGCTCACTGCAATGAAGAGCCCATTCCTGTACATATACATGCTATATTACCTTGCCATTATCATCCCCAGCATTGCAGTGACCGTGCGCCGTCTGCATGATATTGGCAAATCGGGTTATTGGGCATTCTTGATTTATAGTGGCTCATCTCTTGGCTCAATCTCCCTCCAGACCACCAACACTCTTGCCTACATTATCATTGCTTTAACCTGTTTTGTTATCATCATAATCAGCCTTGTGTGGATGTTCACCAACTCCGACTACGGCCCAAACCAGTACGGCCCCAACCCAAAAGGCGAAGGCAACCCCACAGAAGAACAAACTACCTTAACAGAATGAAATATATTGGAGCACATGTAAGCGCGTCGGGTGGTGTGAGTAACGCCATTCTC
>CAZTVH010000045.1:505-11545 GCA_964616965.1 uncultured Bacteroidaceae bacterium
CGCCGCGACCAAAGAGAAATTTTAAAACAATTATCTTTTAACGAGAAGAGCAATGACGTTTAGCGCATCTTGAGAATTATTAATCACAAATTAAAAGCAACCCCTATGACAAAATATATTGGAGCACATGTAAGCGCGTCGGGTGGTGTGAGTAACGCCATTCTCAATGCCGAGGCGATTGGGGCCAATGCCTTTGCGCTCTTCACACGCAACCAGCGCAGTTGGGTGAGCAAACCCCTCAGCCAAGAGGAAATCTACGGTTTCCGCCAACTGCTTACCGAACGGGGCTTTGAACCGCAATACGTGCTGCCCCACGACAGCTACCTCATCAACCTCGGCTCGCCCGACGAGGAGACGCTTCAGAAAAGCCGCAACGCCTTCCTCGACGAGATGAAGCGTGCCGAGCAACTGGGACTGACCATGCTCAACTTCCACCCTGGCAGCCACCTCAACAAGATAAGCGAAGAGGAATGCCTCGACCAGATAGCCCGCGAGGTGAACGCCGCCCTGGCTCAGACCGAAGGCGTCACCGCCGTCATCGAGAACACCGCCGGGCAGGGCACCAACCTCGGCTGGAAGTTCGAACACATCGCCCGCATCATCGAGGGCATCGACGACAAGAGCCGCGTAGGCGTCTGTATCGACACCTGCCACACTCTCGCCGCCGGCTATGACCTCAGCAACGAGATGGGCTACCAATTCTGTTTCGACGACTTCGAGAGCATCATAGGCCTCCGCTACCTCCGTGCCATACATCTCAACGACAGTAAGAAAGGTGCAGGCTCACATGTCGACCGCCACGAGACCCTCGGCAACGGATTTCTCGGCAAAGACTTCTTCGTCCGCTTTATGCACGACCCCCGCTTCGACAACATGCCCATCATCCTCGAAACCCCCGAACCCTCCCTCTGGGCTCAGGAAATCAGCTGGCTACGCAGCCTATAGACATTCATTCTGTTTCATATTGATAAGGGGTGCCCAACCGGTTTGGGCACCCCTTTATTTATGCGACAGCAACCGTAGCGCAGACACCTACCGCACCAGCGTAACCGTTCCCTTGCGCTGATGGCGGAAGCCGTCTTTATCAGTGTAATAGATTACATAGACATACGCTGCCTGGGGCATTTCGCGACCCCAATACTTGCCGTCCCACCCTTCGCTCAAATCATTGGATGTAAACACCTGTCCACCCGAACGGTTAAAGATAGTCATCCGATAGTTGGTCAGCACATCGCCGGGATGGTTAAGACGAGGACGGAAGACATTGATTTCGGAATCGTCCGAGCCGGGCATAAACACATTGGGCAGCCACAAGACTGTGTCCTCCAGCCCATAGGTGGTGGACGACTTGGCTGGTGTATTCGATGGTTCAGCCTCCGCCACGGCCGGCTCCACACTAGGCTGAGGCACTACGGCAGTAGCCGCTGCCGCCTGAGCCTCTTCAACGGCAGGCTTGCTTGATGGCAACACCTGCTGGGGCTGCGGAACCGTCATAGGCTGGGGCACAACAACCCTTTCCTCAGCCTGCTGCGCGGGAGCCGCCACAAGAGGTTCCACCACTATCGGCCGCCCGGCCTTGTCGGGCTTGGAGGCAACCGCCTCGGCCTCGCCCGCCACCGCCTCGGTGGAAGCTGGCTCTTGGGCTACCGCCACGACAGACACCTCCTCACGGGGCATCACCTGAGCCACATCGGGCATGACGGGCTGCGTTGCGCTGTTGTCGCTACTGCCCGGCCACAACACCACGCCCACCACCGCCAATGCCACCACTGCGGCACCTGCTGCCGCAGTCCACGCCTGCCGGCGCACCGCACGGCGGTGCATCGTCTTCTCTATTCTTTCCCATACCTCCGGGTCGGGAGCGACCTCATAATTCTTCAACTTGTCGTTCATTGTCAGTTCCTTTCTTATTGAGTCTTTTTATTATCATTTTTTTTGCTCTAATCCAATGGCTTCGCACCGTTGATTGAGGCAGTTTCAGCCGTGCAGCAATATCCTTAAAATCCATTTCCTCTACCGCACGCATGTTAAACACCACCCTCAAATGTTTGGGCAACGTCTGCAACACCTCCACCACCTCCTTTGCCTTACGGTTCGTGTTGTCCAAATCCAGCTCCCCGTCGTCCCCCTCTGCCGGCAGGTCCTCTAAACTATTCGTGTCGCAATACACTATTTGCATATCACTCCTGATATGGTCCACTGCCTGGTTTACCATAATATGGTAAACCCACGACTCCAACGACGACGGATCCTGCAGCATGCCGATGTTTTCATACACTTTGATAAAGCCATCATGCAGCACATCCTGGGCCTCGTCGCGCGAGTGCGTGTAGCGCATACACACACCCAACATCGCGGGCGCCAGCTCCTCATACAGCCACCTCATGGCCTTTTGGTCTTTCTGCTGGCAGGCTGCCACAATATGTTCTTTATCGACATTCATACGCTATATAGACTGAAAAAAGTGGTTTTTGTTGCACTTTCGACCAAAAAAAAATTCATTTTTTGTCAAAAATCGGATTTTTTCTCCTTTATCAACGCAAAATTTAAAACGCAACATTCTCTATAACAAACAATAACAACAGCACACGCGACTTTGCTGCACAAAGTATAAAAATTCCTAAATACGTCCCATGCCAACTCACCCCTAACGACGACTGACACCTCCTACCCCTCCTTGCCACTCCCCACCTCACCCAATCGGTTTTCACCTCTTTCGGGGCCGTTACCCGCACCCTGGAGCGAAGAATGAGCGGATGACGAGTGGATGACGAGCGGACAATGGGGGGAAGAAGGCCGAGGCTGGCCGCTGCGGAGCCGAAACTACCGTTGCCGCCACACGAAGCAAAGCAACGGACAGAAAGACGAGGGAATGCTGCACATTATGAGTGGCTAAACGGGGAGCGTGAAGGGTCGGAGGGCGGGCGTGGCGATGGTTGGTGAGAGATTTTTTTTCGTATGTCAAAAAAAAGCGGTAATTTTGCAAATTGAAAACATGAAAGTACATTGACATCCGAAAACGGCAACCGTCTCTATCGCCGGCGGCACACGCAAGTGCGCTGCGGGAGGAAAGTCCGGGCAACACGAGCCACCATACTTCCTAACAGGAAGGCGGCAGGAAGGCAAGCGTCCGGCCGACAGCAAGTGCCACAGAAAGACAAACCGCCTACGGGCAAGGGTGCAAGCGCGAGGTAAGAGCTCACGACAGGCGGCAGCGATGCCGCCCGATGGCAAACCTTATGGGTTGAAAGACCAAATATACCGGCAGTTAAGGGCTGGCTCGCCCGTTGCCGGGGGGTAGGTCGATAGAGGCCGGCGGCGACGTCGGCAGTAGATTGATGATAGAGGCTGTCGCATGCGACAGGACAGAACCCGGCTTACGGGGTTGCCGTTTTCTTTATATTGACCAACAAAAGATTGAATACCTACAAACGAATGAAAAGAGCTATTGCCATATTGCTGCTGCCATGCTGCCTGCTGGCGGCGTGCTACAACGAGGGTCGGCTGGTTGTCAACCCCGCACCGCTGGCTCAATACCAGTTTAAGCCCACCGAGGCGCGCCTGCTTGAGGCTGCCAAAGCCTACGCCGAGGCCATCAACCAAAACCTCGACCAACGCGCCCTGCATCCTGGCCTGTATGCCGACTACGGTGTGGCGTTGGCACGGCTGGGATGCCTCGAACAGGCCAACACGATGTTTAACAACGAGAAGACCTTCTTCCCCAACAGCACCGCCTATGTCGACTACCTCATAGGCAGACTTACCCCCACTTATGTCGGCCGAGGGCACACCGACACCTCGCACATCGACCTCAAGACCTTGGACACCATACACATCACCCTCACGCCTGAAGAGGAATCGTACATAAGGCAGCTAGAGAACGACCCCGAATACCAAAAGATGCTCAAGCAGCAACAGAAGGAAGAGAAGGAACAAAAGGCCCTCGAAAACAAGAAGGCCAAACGCGAACAAGCCAAGGCCAAGGAGAAGGAGCGCAAGGAGAAGGCCAAAGCCAAGGAGCGTGCGCAGAAGGAGAAAGAGGCTGCCAAGAAAGCCGCCGTGAAGGCCAAGAGACAGGAAGCCAAGGCTGCCGAAAAAGCCAAACGCGAAGCGGACCGGGCCAAGAAAAAGGAGTCGAAGAGCCAAGAGCAAGGCTGACACAGCCACAACACGCCGCATTATCACCATTCACCCCACCAATACCATTACCTAGCGACCATGAAACGCACCCTCATACTCGTAGCCACCACGCTGATGCTCCTTTGCTCGTGCAAAAGCGAGAAACGCATCGCCACATACGAAGACATCTATAAGGAGCAGCCATTCGTCATCATGCTGGCCGCACCACGGGACAGCGCCCAACGCCTGCTGCCCAAGACCACACAGGACCAGGTGCAGAACGACGAGCTGACCATTGCCGCACAATTCGTGCGCCAAACCGCCGCCAAGCCGCTGGCCGACCAAGGCTACTATGTGTTGGCACCGCTTGTCACTGACGTGCTGGCCGACACCATCAAGATGAACTACCACCAGCTGGCAAACGCAGACATCAAAGCATTGTCGACCCAATTCGGCATAGATGCCGTGCTATTGATAGCCATACACAAATGGCAGGAGCCTGAGGCGAACGAGGTGGTGGTGTATGCCGAGTATACGCTGCGCTCCACCAAGACCGGCATGGAGCTGATGCACACCTGGGTGCGCGGCAGCAAGATACAGCCATTGGATGCCAAGGGCAATCCCACGGAGTTGAGCACCGACATGGAGTTTATCGGTCGCACGGGCTTTAGCAACCGCTTGGCCCACCGATGCCTGCTGCTGGAGGCAATGAGCGACTTTGTGTTGCGCAGCCTGCCCACCAGCGCCGGACGCTGGTATTTCCAGCGCGACCAATATGTGCCTGCCAACCCAACCTTCTATGGGTTTACCATTTTCCCCGATGGCAGCATAGAACGTTCACAACTCAACGAGGAGGTTTTCGCTAATGACAGTTTTCAGAATTGAACTATCGCTGACACCAGCACTATATGACTACCGTGGCATACGCGAGCACCACACCACGGTGGCTGTCGACATACTGCGTGCCACCACAGCCGTGTGCGCAGCCTTTCAGGCGGGAGTGGGAGAGATTGTGCCCTTGGACAGCCTCGAAGACCTCCGCCACTACCGCTCGCTAGGCTATATCAGTGCCGCCGAACGGGGCGGCAAAAAGGTGGAGGGAGCCGAATGGGGCAACTCGCCCACCGAGTATATCGCCACCGACCTGCACGGCCAACGGCTGGCATACAGCACCACCAACGGCACCGTCTGCATATTGCGCGGCAGCGATGCCGACCGCACGCTGGTGGGGGCCTTTGCCAACATCACCGCGTTGACGCAGCGGCTAGTCGACCAGCCGCAGGACTTGGTAATCCTTTGCAGCGGGTGGAAGAACGATTTCAGCATCGAGGACACCCTGTTTGCCGGTGCCCTGTGCCAAAGGCTCATCGGCAGCGGGCTATACACAACCACACACGATGCCGTACACATGGCTATGGGGCTGTGGCAGCTGTGCCAGGGCGACCCCTATGGCTATTCACTGCGCTACGCCAGCCATGTGCAGCGGCTCATAGGCTTCGGTGCCGAGAGGGACATAGAATTTGCGTTCCGCCCCGACACCTGCCCGCTGGTGCCCATCCTGAACGAAGGGAGACTGACGATATGAGGTGCTGGAGAACTTGGCTATGCCCATGCCTGATTTTAGTCGGCTGGCTGGCAGCCCCCTGTGCCAACGCCCAGCACAAAGACACGCTCGACTGTGGATACGACCACTCGTTCACATGGCAGCAGTCGGTAGCACCATCGGCATTGATAGCCACCGGCACAGCCATCTCTTTCTCGCCCTTGCACAAAAGCGTCGACGGGAGGTTGCATAACTGGCTGCAGAGCGACATGCACTTACGCAACGAGATTGAAAACTCGGTCCAATATGCTCCACTCGCTTCTGTATTCGTATTAAAAGCCTGCGGCATAGAAAGCCGACACGGCTGGCGCGACCTCGTATGCCTAGAGGCAGGCTCGTCAATACTGGCATTCGCCGTCAACACAGGGCTGAAACATGCCCTTGGCGTGGAACGGCCTTACCCAGGAGTGTACACCAGCTTTCCGTCGGGGCATACCGTCACCGCCTTTCTGGGAGCTGAGATACTGCGCCGCGAATACGGCAAGGAGTACCCCGGCATAGCCATAGCGGGCTACACCGTGGCGACGGGCATCGGCATCATGCGGATGTATAACAACCGCCACTGGGTCAGCGATGTGCTGGCCGGTGCAGGAGTAGGCATATTGAGTGCCAGCCTCATGTACTGGCTGGCTCCTTATCTGACATTCTAGACCCTCTAGTATGACTAGTGCGGCTAGCAAAACTGGCTGCACTTGAAACCCTAACTAAAACATACAAGACACCATGCACCCTATCGCCCATATCGAAACCTGTTTCCCTACCAAGTTCGGCATACCGCGGCAGGCGGGCATTGTCGACACGCCGGGACGCGTCGTGTTTGAGCCGAAGTACCGTGTTGCAGAAGCAGTGCGAGGGCTGGAAGGGTTCGACTATATCTGGCTCATATGGCAGTTTAGCGAGGCTGTGCGCGACGATTGGTCGCCCACCGTCCGTCCACCACGACTGGGAGGCAACGAGCGCATGGGGGTATTTGCCACCCGCAGCCCTTTCCGCCCGAACCCAATAGGGCTGTCGTCGGTAAGGCTGCTACGCGTTGAGATAGACGAACGACTGGGCCCGGTGCTGTACGTCAGCGGTGCCGACATGATGGACGGTACCCCCATCTACGACATCAAGCCCTATCTGCCCTACGCTGACAGTCACCCCGATGCGCGCAGCGGCTTCGCCACGCAGCCTGCCGACGTGCTGTTAGAAGTGGCATGCCCCCCTGCCCTGCTCGAACGGCTGCCCATTGACCTCAGGCAGGCACTGCTCAACGTACTGGCCCACGACCCCAGACCACAATACCAGCACGACCCCGGACGCATCTACGGCATGTCCTTCGGTGGTCACGAGGTACGATTCCGCATCAGCGACAACACATTACATATTATTGAAATAGAATAAAAACTTAGACATAACAACAAAATGGCGAAAAACAACAAAAGTAAGAATAAGAGTGGAGGACAACAACATCTCAAACCCGAACAATACCTTAAGCAACGAGCCCGCCTGCTGCCTATTGGCAAATGCTATATTAATACCGATGCCGATGAGGCTGGATTGGCACACATCATTGTCACCCGCTGCCACACAGGAGGCCGCATCAGCATGGCGTGCTATCTCGTCGACATGTACTGCTTAGGCGTGAAAAAGACCTTCTATCGTCTGCGAATCAACGAATGGGAGCTGAAAGAATTCATAGACCTCCAACCATTGTCATTCTGTGAATGCAGCTACAACGAAGCCCACAACCGCATCTATGGCTCGATAGCCTTCGCCGAAGAGGGCGGCATAGAGCCTCACAAAGACTTCCAACTGACGCAGTACATGCTAGAAGAGGACACCGACGATATTCCGCTAATAGACTATGAATATGGCCACAACGGCAAGCATTATCTTGTCTGCCACAATTATGCCGAAGCCAACCGCTATCTGCCCATCCTGCATGAGCATCTAGGTGATGATTTCGAATATACCATTGAAGGCCAAGACTTCGACGATTCTTATGACGAAGATGACAACTATGATTATCACAACGACCTTGAGAACATAGACGATAAACCCGTATATATCCGCGATTGTATAAAAGAATACGACGCAGAGGAACTAGACACTGTAGCATTATGTATGGGCATCCGGCTAAACCCAAACACTAGTATCCAGCAACAGCAAGAACAGTATATCTCCGAGGTATTAAAAGACCCCACCGATTTGCTCATGCGGCTGCCCGAACAGGACCTCTGGGCGCTCGAAGACCTGGCCGAAGAACCCAATACCACAAGACTAATCGAATACCCTAACATCTTTGATGACCCTGTTATGTACCAAATGGGATTCTTAGACTATGTGAACGAGACAGACCGAGTAGTCATCTATCGCGTCGCCGAGGATTTCTGGGCTGCCGTACGCCCTCACCTGAAAGAGGCCACAGAAGATGAAGCGAACAAAGCACGTGTCACCATAGAGAATATCATCTGCGGACTGACCAATCTCTACGGTATTGTCAGTGTCCACGACACCAAACACTATCTAGCTAAACTGTTGGAAATGCCCTATGAGGCCGCTTCCGAATTGCTCGAAATCTCATCAAACCACTCTGCCATACTCCCTCCTATGCTCTGTAAGCCCTACCCAGAGATAGATGTAAACGAGAGCAACTACGAATCAAACATGGCATTCTCATCACGCTTCGGATGGGATTCGATACCTGCACTAACCAACAGTATTGCACAGCGCGACAAAATAGCACCTACCAATAACGAGTTCACTTTGGAAGAGGTTGTCAAAGCTAGTTCTCCTATTCCAAGCATCCCCAACAAATGCCAGAAAGAGTTCACACACTTTCTGCACTCTAGCTTGGGTTATGGTAACCTTCATTCGGAACTCATCTGCCACCATCTATGGCTGCGAGCACAGCACGCCGAAGACCCTGACAATCCATTCGGCACCTACCTCGACTACTTCGCCCATGAAGTCATCGAAAAAGCCCCAAAAAAGCCTAACTCTTCTGTCGTAAACAATGGAATGATGGCATTACAAAAATATATGAATGCCATGCCACGCTGGTTCCTTAAGGGCTATACACCAGATGAAATAAGATAAAGCGACAATCTAACAAACCGCATGTCGGAGATACTATACCCATTATCCCTACCCAAGGAGTTTGTCGCCCCTTATGTGGGGATAATAGGATAATGTGCTTTCAGCACGTTTGCACGGCATTAATAAAACTTTTTCTTTCTATGTCGGGAAAAAGTTGTAATTTTGCATTTTAAAAAGGAGGATAATATGGACACTATGGAATGTACTACAAATCCCACAACATCAACAACTATTTATACTCCACAATCATCTCGACCCAAGCGAGACAAGATGGACAAAACACCAGAAAGTGAGCTGCTGACGGTGGAAAAATACTTTGGAATTTTGAGGGAAAGGGTAAACGAGTATTATGACAACCTATAAGGTCAAAATACATCGCTCTGCCTTACGTGATTTGGATAACCTGTATGAGTATCTTATATCCGTCATGTCTCAAGATGGGGCAAATCGGTATATTGATGCAATGATGGATGAGGTCAAGTCTCTCTCCATATTTGCAGACTTATATCGTCCAAGCCGTTATGCGGATATTCGGTGTTATCATCCATACGCAAGACGCATGGTTTCCCACAACAAGTTGTGGGTGTACATATTCCATATTGAAGGCAATTTGGTCATTGTGGACCGTATCCGACCATCCAAACTGATAACGAAATAAGGGCTAACCGCTTATTTTCTCAACCTTATTCCTGCTGGCTTTGGGGCTGGCAGGATTTTTTTTCTCTCTATGTCAGGAAAAAGTTGTATCTTTGCAAATTGAAACAGTAAAATCCTATGCAAAGCACACAGGACATAATAACTCTATTGGGTGGTTTCCTGCCTTACGCAAGAGACCGGTACGGCATCACTCGACTGGGTGTGTTTGGCTCTGTTGCTCGGGGAGAACAGACTGAGGGCAGTGACGTGGATGTGTGTTATGAAGGGCGTGCCCTCTCGTTGCTTACTCTCGACATGCTGCAGTGTGAGCTCGAGGAACTATTAAAGTGCCATGTTGATGCCGTGAGGGTGCGTGACAACATGAACCCCGCACTCCTCGCCCAGATAAGAAAGGAGGGAATATATGTACAATAAGGATGTCGTAGTAAGTTGTCTTCATCAAATACAGAGCCTTTTGGATACAATCCTCATAAGGACACAGAATGTTATTAGCGTTGACGACTTTCTTTCCTCACCCAACGGGATGGTACTACTTGATGCTGTGTGTATGAACTTGATTGCCCTCGGCGAAGATGTGAAGAACCTTGACAATAAAACAGATGGGAAGTTATTGCGGAAATACAGCCAGGTTTATTGGAAAGGAATCATGGGTATGCGTGATAAGATTGCCCATCACTATTATGATGTTGATGCAGAAGTAGTACTGTTGACGATAAAAAATGACATCCCTATTGTAAAGTCGGTCATTGACGAAATGATAAAAGATTTAATTTAACTATTCATAGAATGATCAACCTACAAAATGCAACTACAATGTAAACAAGAGGATTAGTATAACATAATTGAACTAACCGCCAATTTTCTCGTTGTAGAAATCTGGACAATTTCTATTGTGATTTGAGAAAGGCTTGCAGGAGGTTCACGCATTAGGCGTGGATTATTCGCACCTTATTTAAATCACAGGCAGTCCAGAGCCACTACAACTAATAAGGGGCAACAAAAAGAATAATTCAACGCCTTTTTTATGTCCATCTTTGACGAATAATGACGGCAAAGCTCACTACAATAAGCGGGGATGCCGAAAACTGCTATCATTCCAGAGTAGGCCAATTTTAAAATATTGATATGCAAATTTTAGGTTCACAAATTAGTGTTATTCTATTTATGTTCATAGGCCTTTTTGTGGCTATGGTGATTGAAAAAGTTAAGAAAGAGAAGTTGGGTCAAGAAGAGGCTGATGGTATCATTGGTACATTTGCTGTAATTGGCTTTATCGTTGCTATTATCTGCTTTATAATATATCAGTGTACCCATCCTGAAGATTAATTTTATTTTTTACCATACACGACTAGCCACTTATAACTATCCCAACGAAGGGAGTGTTCGCTTATCTATTTGTGGCAGATTGTCATAAAGAACGATTAAAAGGTTTATACTTCCCCTCTGACCCAATGAGGAAGGTAATATGTCTATAGTAGATTATGCCGTTGGTAAGGAATTATAACCACAAAATAGTGAGGAAATAAGTTCACAATTGTATCCACTACACCATTTATTTCACTGGTAATAGCATAGAG
>CAZTVH010000046.1:0-11048 GCA_964616965.1 uncultured Bacteroidaceae bacterium
CACGCCCCATCTCAGGTCTGTTCCATCAATATCAAGGTGTCCAACATGCTGGCAACTATACCGACACCCGTTGGGATGCCTTCCGCAATTCAGAGATAGGGCTCTACGTTGATATCCCCGACACCCTGTGCAACTTCTCCATCTATCCATTCAATGATACCCAGATGTTTGAAGCCCGTGAAGAAATGGGGTGGCCAGGTGTCCGTGAGCAGGACTTCTGGACACTCAATGTCGATTCCCGCGTTATGGGCGTAGGCTGTATGCAGGGCAAAATACCCACCCACGAAACAGCACTGCTCAAGGCACACAAATACCAGTTTACTATTCATTTGCGTCCCTTCGATTGCGCAGCAAGCCATGCCCACGAATTCCGTGGCATAGCCTATCCCAAGGTGGTCTCTAGCGTCATTGAAGCCCCTGTCATCCGCAAGAGCCGCGACCGTTTCGACGCGCCCATGATGGTCTCCATCTCCTGTGCCACGCCCAAGGCTGAAATACGCTACACCCTCGACGGCTCCATCCCTACCGAAAAATCCCCCCTCTACACCAAACCCTTTGCCATCCAAAACAGCGTCTTGGTCAAAGCCCGTGCCATGAAGAAGGGTGAGCCACCCTCGTTTGTCGCCTCCCAGCAGTTCACTTTCGACTATATCCTCTCCACAACCTTTGCCCACAAACCCAACACACCATACAACAAAAATGCCTCCAAGGCGCTCTATGATGGCGAGCTGGGCGATGTCAACGACCTCTCCCACGGTTGGCTCGGCTTTTCGGGTCATCCCATGCAGGTCGATTTAGAGCTGGCCAAAAGCATCCATGTCAACCAAGTGGTGCTCCGTTTTGCCCATGTCCCCGATGCGTGGGTCTTTGCGCCCGCCCAGGTCGAAGTGCAGCTCTCTGCCGATGGCAAAACCTTTTCCGACCCCATCCCGGCCACCATCACCTACGATGCCGCCGCCGAAGCCATGAACACCACCCAGTTGCAGGTCATCACCATCCCTGTCGACCGTCAGGATGTCCGTTTCGTGCGTGTGGTGGCCAAGCCCATCAGCCGCATTCCCCTGTGGCACCGCGCCAAAGGGTTGAACCCCTGGCTAATGATTGACGAAATAGAAATCAGCGAAACTCTCGTCCCATGATGCCCGACCTCTACACCCGCACTCGGCTGCTGCTCCAAGACGAAGGCCTCTCGTGCTTGCGCAGTGCCCATGTGCTCGTCGTCGGTCTCGGTGGGGTAGGGGGGTACGCTGCCGAGCAGCTCTGCCGTGCCGGTGTTGGGCGGCTCACCCTTGTCGATGGCGACGTAGTGTCAGCCTCCAATCTCAACCGCCAACTCATCGCCTTAAACTCCACCATCGGGCAGTCCAAGGCCGAACTATTTCGCCAACGATTTCTCGACATCAGCCCCGACTGCAAAGTGACGGCCCTGCAGGAGTTTTTGCGTGACGAACGGACTGTCGAACTGCTCCAGTCCGAACACTTCGACTGCGTGGTCGACTGCATCGACACGCTCTCGCCCAAAGTCTTTCTCATCTACCATGCCCACCGGCTTGGCATCCCTGTCGTCAGCTCGATGGGCAGTGGTGGCAAACTCGACCCATCCCAAGTCCATGCCGCCGACATTGCCAAGAGCCACACCTGCCCCTTGGCCGCTATGGTGCGCAAACGCCTCCACCACATGGGCGTTTACTCTGGTATCCGGGTCGTTTTCTCCACCGAGAAAGTCCCTCCCCATGCCATGATCCAAGACCCTTCTGACAACCACCTTACCACTCTCGGCACCATCTCCTACATGCCACCCTTGTTTGGTTGCGTCATCGCGTCCGAGGTGATAAAAATACTCCTTAATTCAAAGTAATCCATTCCACCCCATGTCGAAAAACAAATCTCAATCCTCCATTTTCAACCATCATTTCCTACTGGTCTGTCTGGCCCTCGTGCTCCTCTCCTCGTGCAAGGTCGACTTCAGCCCCAATGCCCCTTGGCGCGAAGTGCCCAACGTCTATTGCGTAATCGACCCTCAGGAAGACACCGTCTGGGTTCGTGTGCAACGCTGTTTCCTAGGCGAAGACAACCTTTACAACTATGCCCCCATAGCCGACTCCAATTACTATGCCCCTGGTGACATTAGCGTCCACCTCTTGGCATGGAAAGGCAGAATAGAAAACGGAGTCCAACTGATACCCACCAACCAACTCGTCAGCAGATGGGAGCTCACCTACACCGAGCGTGCGGGCAAGCCCGAAGGCAATTTTCCTTCAGGCATGCAGCCGCTCTACTACTGTGTGCCCGGTGCCAGGCAACTAGAGTTGGACACTGGCTGTGTCTTCCAGCTGGTGGTGATAAAAAACGCCACTGGCGACACCCTTGCCTCCGCCACCACCAATCTGGTCGGATTCTTAGACAAGACCATCCGTCTGCGCGACACCACCGAAGTCATCCTCCTCTCCCCCAACTCTGCCCGTGCCAACGAATTCGGCTTCCGCGTCGGATGCCGTGGAGTCATCAAGTGGAACACCCTTCCCCGTGGCCGACTCTACCAGCCCATCGTCACATTCTTCTATCGTAAGAATGGCGACACCCTCAGCATCGACATCCCGGGCACGCCGTTGGTCGACGAACGCGGTGCCCTCTGGCTCACCTCCAGCTCCATCACCTCCACCCGCTTCCTCTCCACCATCAAGAACCACCTCAAGGACAATACCGACAGCCTCTTCTTCGTCAACAACGTCGATGTCACCATACTGGTCTGCAACGAAGACTTGAAAGCCTACATCAGCTCCCATCAAAATAGTGTGACTTCGGGACAAGAATACACCACTTACTCCAACATCCAAGGAGGCGTGGGCATCTTCGGCTCCCGACGCGGGCACATACGGGTCAACGTGCCGTGCGACTCCATCGGCACCCCCGCACCTCAGTTTATCGACTACGAACTCCTCAACCTAGGGGTAGGCTTCTACGGCAACTTCCAATAACCCCCACATCCCGTAGCGTGTCCATAGGCAGACACCCCTGCCTGCGCCCCCTGCGTTTCCCATTTTTACCCTCAACCTACTATAATTCACAAATTTTTTTCTATTATTCAAAAAAAAAATTGTAATTTTGCATTTCCTTTGTAAATAATAAAATAACATTATATCAATAATTTATATAAAGTAAGATGAACATAACAAGAGAAAAACTTGGAGATTTGGACCTTTGTATCAAGATTGAGGTTGCCGAGAGCGACTATGCAGAGAAGGTTACCAAGCAACTGAAAGACTACCGACAAAAGGCCACCGTGCCTGGCTTCCGCAAAGGCATGGCCCCCATGGGGATGATTCAGCGCATGTATAAGTCCGCTTTGGTCGCCGACACCGTGCAAGACCTCCTCGGAGAATCTCTTTACAAATACATCGACGACGAGAAGCTCGAACTTCTCGGCTCCCCCCTCTCCAACGAAGAGAAAAACGGTAACATCGACTTCGCCAAAGACACCGACTTCACCTTCTATTTCGATGCCGCTTTGGCCCCTGAAATCAACCTCGACTGGTCGAAAGTCGACGTCAAGCTCTGCTCCGTCAAAGTCACTGCCAAAGACGTTGATGCCCAAATCGACGCTATCACCAAGCGCTATGGCAAGTTTGAGTCGCCCGAAGCCGTGGGCGAAGGCGACACCGTCTATGGCAAAGCCATCGAACAGGACAAGGAAGGCAAAGAGAAAGAGGGCGGACTGAACGTCTTCTGCTCCTTTGACCTTGCCGACATGAAGGATGCCGAACAAGCCGCCCTCTTCATTGGCAAAAAGGCTGAAGAGAAGGTCGTCTTCAATCCCGCCAAGGCCTTCACCGCCTCGCAGATTGAAAAGGTTTTCCGCCTCGACTCTGCCGCCGCCAAGAAGTTTAAGTCCGATGTCGAAATCACCATCAGCGGATGCTCGCACGTCACCCCTGCCGAGATTAATGAAGAACTCTTCGAGCGCATCTTCCCCGGCGAAGGCATTAAGACCGTCGACAAGTTCCGCAAGGCCATCTCTGCCCAGATAGAAAAGGCCAACGACGAGCAGTGCCAAATCCTCTATGTCAACCAGGTACGCAAGCAGCTCCTCGACAACTTCGATGCCCCCATGCCCGAAGCCTTCCTCAAACGCTGGATTCTCTCCCGCAACCAGGACAAGAACGTCACCGCTGAGACTATCGAAGAGCAGTGGGCCGACACCTACGTCCCCTCGCTGAAATGGGAGATGATCGACGGCGCATTCAACAAAATCAAGGATATCGACCCCACCCAGAACGAGATTGTCGATGCCGTTAAGGACATCATCCGCCGTACCGATGGCGAGCCGCAGGAAGGCGAGACTCCTGAGCAGGCCGAAGAGCGCCTCGAACAGGCCGCCCGCACCATCGCACAAGACCGCCGCAACGTACAGCAGATTATCGACAAACTATATGTCGAGAAGACTTTTGCCCTCCTCAAGGAGCAGCTCAACCCTGAGGTAGAGAAAGTCTCTGCCAAAGAGTTTGCCGAGCGTTGCAAATAATCAGTCCGCACCCAACCCACCGAAGGGTAGGGGAGGGAGTGCGGCACGATGATGCGACAGCATCGTCTGCCTCATAAGCCTCAAAGGGGCGACAACAGTGTTCGATGCACACTTTGTCGCCCCTTTCTTTATTAGGGCTGTCGCAGGCTGCGGCTACCGGTTCGACGGTCCTGCTGATGCTGCCCTTCGAGCTTCTCACCGTGTCCGCCATACGTTCTTTGCCCACACCCTTTTCCGGCCCCTTCCGCGTGTTGTGGCTTTCGGTTACATTCTGTTGATTTTCAAATGATAAAAAGTCGTTCTCCGCTCCCCGGAGCGGAGGAGGAGCGGAGAACGAGCAGATTTGGAGCGGATAGCGGAGAGAGGTGGGCAAGGACGAGACAACCTGTTCAGACCGATGAGGGCCGCGCATCGATAGCGTGAGGTTGGGCACGACGTGAGGGCCCAACGGGAGAAAAGTGTGGTTTGCTTGCCTCGCGAAGGCGGTGGCTACAAGACCTTCAGCAGCTCCACGTCGAAGACAAGGGTGGCGAAGGGGGGTATGGTGTTGCCGGCCCCGTGTTCGCCGTAGGCGAGGTGGTAGGGTAGGTAGAAACGGTATTTGGCACCTTCCTTCATGAGTTGCACACCTTCGGTCCAGCCTGCGATGACTTGGTTGAGGCCGAAGTCGGCGGGTTGGTTGCGCTGGTAAGAGCTGTCGAAGACAGTGCCGTCGATGAGCGTGCCGTGGTAGTGGCAGCGCACGGTGTCGGTGGCCTTGGGGCTGCGGCCGGTACCCTCGGCCAGCACCTCATATTGCAGGCCGCTGGGGGTGACGACGACGTTGGGTTTCTTTGCGTTCTCGGCAAGGAACCGTTCGCCCTCGCTTTTGGCTTCGGCACCGGCGGCTTCGGCGGCGGCACGCTGTTGCTGTTCGAGTTTGGTGAAGAAGTCGTTCAGCAGTTGGGAGGCTTCGTCCATGCCTATTTGGGGGGTGTTGCCCTTGAGCACATCGTCGATGGCGGCGGCATAGTCGTTGATGGCAAGGCGGTCGCGAAGACCCATTTCTTTCAGTTGGTGGCCGATGTTGAGGCCCAGAGCGTAGCTTAATTTATCCATGTTGGGTGTTGGGGATTATGGGTTGATGTTTATAGAATTGTTTATTATCAATGCTTTGTGCGTTTGGGTGCGGAATTATTGTTTTGCAAAGATACGCTTTTTTTCTGCGTTGACACAATATTTAATCATTGGGTGCGTTCTATAGGTAAATTTAAACATTATTACTATGAAAAGATTAGTTTTACTTTCGATTATCGTGATGTTGGCATGTGTGCCTGCACAGGCCCAGTTGGGCGGTTTGCTCCAGAAGGCTGCTACCAAGACCGTCAAGGCGATAGAGAAGAAGGCTGACTCGGTGGCCGGTGCCGCTATCGAGAAGCAGTTGGACAAGCGTCAGCCACGCCAGCCTGCTGCCAAGCCGGAAGCGGTTGAGGAAGAGGAGATGAGCTATGCCGCCATCATGCGCAAAATGCCCGAATTGCCCACGGTGCAGCAGTTGTGCACCCATAAGGAGGCGGAACTGAACGAGCAGACGTTGAGGTTGCTCGCCAGTGCGGTGACGCGCTTCAACACACAGGTACTCAGCCTTGCCACTCAGGCTGTGTCTATTGCGGCCCGGAATATGGATTCGGCGCAAGTGACGGATGCCGCCTACAAGTGGGCGCAGCTGTCGACAGGCATGACCAAAGAGGAGCTGGACCACCTCGCCACGCTGCCAGAGGAAGAGCAGGATGCCTACATTGCAGCCCATTACAAGGCTGGCTCTGCCGAGGCAGCCATGACCCAGCAGGCCGTGGATGCCAGCAAGTATCTGGAGCCGCTGCAGCCACTTATCGACCAGTGGGACGAGGTGGGGCGCAAGGTCGACAAGGTGATGGACCAGGCCGACGAAAAGTGTAAGAAGGTATATCAGAAGTATGCCCCCATGCTGGAGAAAGCGTCCGCCAAGGAGCATAACCAACTGCTGCTGAAGTACTATAAGGATATTCTTGAGTTTCGTCGCGCAGCGGTGCAAGAGGTCTTGAGAATACGCCTTGAAGACCAGCTGCCCATAGCCGAAGACATAGAGGCGAAGATGGCGAAAATCCGTGCCGAACACAAGGACATGATTTCGGCCTTTCTCAACTATCCGCAGATGACGGCCTCGCTGTATTTTGCCCAGGTGTCGGCACTGCTGGATGTGCCAACGTATGCTGATTAGTTTGAATTGATAGACAATTGATTATTAATGAACCCACATAAGATAATATCGCTCTTGTTGTTGCTGGCAGTCTCTTTCACGGCGATAGGGCAGACTGAAATGGATTCGAAGGAGAAGCATAGACCCAAGAGGAAAGACCAGTCGCATTTCACGCTCAAGGCTTACTATTATATGCCGAACCTGAAGTTGAAGAGCAACATGGCCGCAGACTTGGATATGGGGCGTATTTCGGGTGTGGCGAGGCATACCTCGATAGGCTTTTCGCTCTATATTCCGCTGGGACAATATTTGTTTATTCAGCCAGAGGCCTTGTTCGCCCTTCCTAGCGATTGGGAAACGGCGAGTCAGGAGAACAGTATTTTGAACGAGATAACGTATGCCTACAGGCATCGTTACGGCATTGCGATGGATGTGCCGTTGCTGTTTGGCGTGAAATGGTATCCGTCGAAGATGTTCAGGGCCAAGGCCTATGTGGGGCCGATGTTCAATCTGGGCTGGCAGGAAGGGGCGTTTCAATCACAGTTCAACCCCTACACCGTCACCGTGGGAGCGGGGGTTGACTTGCTGAAATTCCTGTCGGTGGACATGGGCTATATGGCGAGGATGAAGGGTTTGACGTATAACCATCATTCGCAATGGTTTTTGGCGGTGGGAATAGTGACGTGAGGCCTATGAAGCGTTTTTGGAATAGGATTTTGTGGCAGTGCGACCGACGGCGCAGCGCAAGACGGGCGTTGCGGCGCAGGAATGGCTTTCTGCGCTATGCGTTTCACGACCATATTCTGATACTGGGCGGTGGCACGATGGTGGAAGAGCTGTTGGAGGCCGTGTCCGCCCGCCAAGACTGGGCAGAGAAAGAGGTAGTGGTGCTTTCGAGCACGGATGCCGAACAGTTGCGCTGCCGGTTGGCCACGGGGCTGTCGCCCGAGGCCAAGAGGCTGGCGATAACGGTGTGCCGAGGCGAGCGCACTAGGCAAGAGGAGCTGCATACATGCGAAGTGGAGCAGGCCTCGGTCATATTCATTGTTGGTGAGGATGGCGAGAACGGGCACGATGCGTTGAATGTGGAGTGCTGGAAAAAGGTGCGGACACTGAGGCTGCATGCTCCAGAGGTGGCGCAATGCTATATGACGCTGGATGCGTCTGCTTCGATAAGCCTGTTCCACATGCTGCCACAGGAGTCGCACACAAGTTTGGAGACAACCATATTGAATAGGAACGAGTTGATTGTACAGCAGTTGTTGATGGGCGACTCGCCTCAGACGGTGTGGCAGACTCTCGACCGAGGACTGGTCACCGTAGGGTCCGACCGATATGTGCATCTGGTAGTGGTGGGAATGAGTGCGATGGGCTATGCTTTCGCCACCACGGCGGCGCAGTTGTGCCATTTCCCGAACTACGACGAGCAGGTTTCGCGTCCCCTGCGCACAAAGATTACCTTCGTAGACCCGGCAGCCGACGTGAAGATGAGCCAATTTGTGAGTTCCCACGCTTCGCTTTTCGCACTCTCGCACAGCCGTTATATGGCGGACGAAAGCAGCTGGATGCAGGGCAGGCCTGAGAGCGAGTATGGCGACTTCCTCGACGTGGAATGGGAGTTTGTGAAGGGGATGGTAGGCGAGGAGTGGATTAGGAGAATGCTTGTGGCGTGTGCCGCCGATGGCAGGCAGGTGTTGTCGGTGGCGTTGTGCGAGGAGTCGGCAGACGCCAATTTTGAGCATTCGCTCCACCTGCCACCACAGATGTATTCGGAATACTCCGTTGCTGAAAAGGCAGGGCAAGATACGCCCAACATATATGTCTATCAGCCTCACAGCGACGCTTTGGTAAAGGCGGCGCAGGCCGAGATGATGCGCTTGCACAATCTTATACCCTTTGGAGCACCGCAGAGCGGCTACGACCCATTGCTGACCCGACAAACCACGGTTGCCAAGCGGGTGAACTATCTGTATCAGAAAGAGTCTAGCGGCAAGCAGTTTGTGGCCATGCCCACCGATGCGGCACTATTGGATGCCATGTGGCAGCAGCTGTCGTCGGCGGAGAAGATGTCGAGCATCTGTTCGGCATCGTCGGTGTACGCGCAATTGCGCAGCTTGGGACCGGACGGCGCACAGGCGGCGCAACCGTTGGACAACGACGAGAAGATAGAGGCCCTATCGCGGATAGAACACGCGCGATGGAATATGGAGAAGCTGCTAGTGGGTTTTGTCGCAATGCCAACGGCCGAACGCGAGAGGATGTATGCTGCGTTGGAGGACAACGAATCGGACGTGCGGAAGGAGGCCCAGACTCGCGCCAACCGCAATGCCAACCAAATGTGTGTGCTGAAGAACATTGCGCCCTATTCGACACTGCGAGAGGCGACAAAGACGGATATCCGCACCCTGGTGAGCAACCTCCCATTGGCGGCATTGCCACACATTTCGAGTGTGGAAGATTAGCATAGTGTTGTCTTGAAGTTAAACAAATCCGGCGTTTGTCGCTGGATTTTGTTTATATAAAATAATTTTTGTATTTTTGTATTTGCTACAAGACTGTGCATAATGGCTGCAATGGCAAGGTAAGGTATTGCTATTGCGGTTGTTGGTGTGCAGTAAGGGCGTTAATGTTAAACGAAAAGAAAATAGTTTTATATGAAAAAGCAATATCTTCTTACCAGTCTGATTATACTATTGGCGGGCAACTATAGTGCCGAAGCTTCACAACGTTTGACGGAATACCGATGTCAGACGGTGAACGATAGCGTAGAGTATGTGACGGCGTGCGACAGCTTCGCATGGCACGGGACCACCTACACCGCGACGGGCACATACCTATACGACCATACGCTGTCGGAGCCTGAACGTCCGGGAGTAGACACGTTGCACCTAACCATCAACTACGGTACGCATCTGAGCGATACGGTCACAGCCTGCGATGACTATAGCTGGCGCGGAAAGAGCTATGCAACGACGGGCATCTATACAAACGAATACACCAACGCCGTCGGCTGCCCCAGCACCGACACCCTCCACCTCACCGTTAATCAGAGCAGTGATAGCACTGTGTCCGTCACAGCCTGCGACCAATACCTCTGGCACGACAGCACTTTCACGGCTTCAACTTTCAACTTTCAACTTTCAACTCTCAATTCAGCTGGCTGCGACAGTATTGTCACACTACATCTAACACTCAATACCTCCACACACAACACCATTACCGTCACCGCTAACGGCAGCTACCTATGGCATGAAGTGGAATACACGGCCACAGGCACCTATATGTATGACTATACCAATGCCGACGGCTGCCCCAGCACCGACACGCTGATTTTGACTATCGACTCAGACACGCCTTCGTCATCGGAAACACCCTCAGCGGTGGCGACAACCTATCTGGACATCACCGACCCCAACGATGGTGTGGTCTCATTGCGCGAAGCCATCATATACGCCATTGCCAATCCCACATTGGGCAGGCACATCACATTCGACATGCCTGCGGGCGACCAGAGTGCCATCATCCTCTCATCCCCATTGCCCACCCTCGTCGGCGACACCCTCGTCATTGACGGGGGCAGCCAAGGGGTGCGCATCGATGGCAATAACCTCTATCAACCATTTAGGATGGAGAGCAATTCGAGCCTCACGCTCCACAATATAGTGTTGGCACACGGCTATGCGTCCGACGGCATGGGCGGTGCCATCTACTGCCATTCGGGGCAGCTGACGCTCAACCACTGCCGCCTATTGGGCAATAGGGTAGAGGCCAGTAGGCCAGACAGCGCGACGGTCTGCTATGGTGGGGCCATCTATGCCGACGGCAACGCCAATGTGGCACTGATTAATACGATGGTGGACAGCAATTCTGCCACCGTGGCAGAAGGCGCCGCCACGGGTTCGCACTCGTTCGGTGGAGCCATCGCAATACCCCAGTCGGCCGACGCAACCATCGAGAACTGCCGTTTTCAAGGCAACACGGCCGAAAAGGGCGGAGCCCTGTTCGGGCAGACCACCAGTTCGTATATCAACAGCACTATCTATGTCAGCCGCAGTAGCTTCGCTGGCAACAGCGCCACTGTCGAAGGGGGTGCCATTGCCCTCGTTGGCATCAACTGCTGGACTCACAACAGCACCTTCTACAGCAACACAGCGGCCACAGGCGGGGCCATGCAGTTTAGCGGAGCTGGCGGAGCCATCGAACGCAGGCCATCCGTCACCAGCTGCACTTTCGTGGCCAACGGCAGCACTTCGGGCTCTTACGGCAGTGCCATTCGGGTTACCGACAGCTATACACGTCTGCAACTCT
>CAZTVH010000046.1:11058-11438 GCA_964616965.1 uncultured Bacteroidaceae bacterium
GCCGCCCTCGTCGGCATCAACTGCTGGACTCGCAACAGCACCTTCTACGGCAACACGGCGGCCGCAGGCGGGGCCATACATTTCAGCGGAGCCATGCAACGCTCGCCATCCGTCACCAGCTGCACCTTCGTGGCCAACGGCAGCATATCGGGTCCTTACGGCAGTGCCATTCGGGTGGAAGACAGCCATACCCGTCTGCAACTCTGCAACAACCTCTTCGTAGGCACCATCCCCGCCGCCACCGCCCTCGACATTCATGTCCCTGGCACTTTAGCATCCTTCTCGTGGGGCGACATCTTCAGCAATACCGACTTACCGTCGGCTCGCATCCAACCTTTGGGAATACCTAGCACGACTGTTGCCGCCGACCAAATCGAAGC
>CAZTVH010000047.1:0-11315 GCA_964616965.1 uncultured Bacteroidaceae bacterium
CCCCCATTGCGGCAACGAGCACGCCTACGGCGACCAATGCGAAGCCTGCGGCACCTCGCTCAACGCAACCGACTTGATTAACCCCAAGTCGGCACTGAGCGGCAACGCACCCGTGATGAAAGAGACCAAACACTGGTACCTGCCTCTCGACCAAGACGAGCCCTGGCTGCGCGAGTGGATTCTGGAACAGCACAAAGGCGACTGGAAGGTGAATGTGTACGGACAGTGCAAGTCGTGGATCGACGCGGGATTGCAGCCCCGTGCCGTGACGCGCGACCTGGACTGGGGTGTCAAGGTTCCCATCGAGGGCACCGATGGCAAGGTGCTCTATGTATGGTTCGATGCCCCCATTGGCTATATCAGCTTCACCAAGCAGCTGAAGGGCAACGACTGGGAGAAATGGTGGAAGGACAAGGAGACCAAGCTGGTGCATTTCATCGGCAAGGACAACATCGTCTTCCACTGCATCATCTTCCCGGCCATGCTCCACGCCGACGGCAGCTACATACTGCCCGCCAACGTCCCCGCCAACGAGTTCCTCAACCTCGAAGGCGACAAGATTAGCACCTCGCGCAACTGGGCGGTGTGGCTCCACGAATATCTGAAAGACTTCCCCGGCAAGCAAGACGTGCTGCGCTACACCCTCTGCAGCAACGCTCCTGAGACCAAGGACAACGATTTTACATGGAAAGACTTCCAGTTGAAGAACAACTCCGAGTTGGTAGCCATATTGGGTAACTTTGTCAACCGTACGCTGGTGCTGACGCACAAATTCTTCGACGGCAAAGTGCCCGCTTGCGGCCCGTTGACCGAAATGGAGAATGAGGTGGTCCGCGAGATGGCGACCTTCCCCGAACGGGTGGGCCGCAGCATCGAGACCTACCGTTTCCGCGAGGCCCTCAGCGAAATGATGAATCTGGCCCGCCTCGGCAACAAATACCTCACCGACACCGAGCCGTGGAAACTCATCAAGAGCGACCCCGAACGCACCGCCACGGTGCTCAACCTGTCGTTGCAGATATGCGCCAACTTGGCCGTGCTCTGCGCCCCATTCCTGCCCTTCACCGCCGACAAGATGCACCGCATTATGAACCTGCCCGCTATGGGTTGGCAGCATGCCGGCAAAGCCGACCTGCTGATGGCAGGCCACACCATCGACAAGCCCGAACTGCTCTTCGAGCAAATCGACGATGCCGCTATCGAGGCTCAGGTGAACAAACTGCTTGAAACCAAACGCCAGAACGAGCTCAACGCCTGGGCCCCCGCCGAGGTGAAGCCCACCGTGGCTTTCGACGACTTCGGCAAGATGGACATCCGCGTAGGTACCGTGCTGGAGTGCAGCAAGGTGCCTAAGGCCGACAAGCTCCTGCAGTTCAAGATTGAAGACGGTATGGGCACCCGCACTATCGTCAGCGGCATTGCCAAGTTCTACCCCGAACCCGAAAAACTGGTGGGTATGCAGGTATGCTTTATCGCCAACTTTGCGCCCCGCAAGCTCAAGGGGGTCGAGAGCCAGGGCATGATACTCAGCGCCGAAGACAAGGACGGTCGACTGGTGCTAGTCACCCCCAGCCAGTTGGTCACACCCGGTTGCAACGTGGGCTAACCCATGAAGGTGTTGCTTCTCGGCGGCAGCGGGCTGCTCGGACACAATGTATTGAAACAACTTCTGCAGCAAGGCCATGAGGTTCATGCCTTGCTGCGGTCGTTTCTAGATAGCGATACCGCAAAATGGCCGGGCATGGCAGAGCGGGTCACCCTATTCCAGGGTTCGCTCTTAGATGATGCGGCACTGCAGTCTGCTGCCAAGGGTTGCGATGCCATTATCAACTGTGCGGGCGTTACCGACATGTCGTTGCTGCGGTATGCAGACTATCTGCCTATCAACCGGGACCTTTGCCGTAGGATGGTGGAGCTGATGGAGCGTCAGCATATCACCCGTTTGGTGCATACCAGCACAGCCAATACCATCGGCTACGGCACCCCCTCGCAGCCTGCCGACGAGCAGGCACCGATGCAGCCCCCGTTCAGCCGCTCATACTACGGACTTAGCAAACGGGAAGGGGAGGAGCTGCTGATGCAGGCGGCACGTCGGCATCCCGACTGGCACATCATTATTACCAATCCGGGCTTCATGGTCGGAGCCTACGACACCAAGCCTAGTTCCGGCACCCTGCTGCTCACGGGCTTCCGCAAACCCCTGATGGTGGCTCCTCGCGGGGGCAAGAGCTTTGTGCATGTGGCAGATGCCGCAACGGCAATAGTCAATGCCCTTGAACGTGGGCAGAACGGCCACCGCTATTTGCTGACAGGCGAAAACCTCACGCTGAAAGAGTTCTATCGGCTGCAGGCGCAGGTCTGCGGCTACAGGCAGCGGATAGTGTTGCTGCCCAACGCGGTGTTGGCTGTGTCGGGCTGGTGTGGCGACTTGCTGCGACTCTGTGGGTTGCGCACACAGCTCTCCACCCGCAACGTGCGGCAGCTGATGGTGAGAGAATATTACAGCAATGCATCTGCCAGCGAACAACTCTCTATGCCCCACACCCCCATCGAGCAAGCTATCAGCGACTTCTTTGCATGGTACCTCAGCCGTCCCCCCCACGGCAAACAATAGTCGTGCCTCGCAATCCTCACCCCTCGCTACTCTCCCCCACGGCATGTGCCATGAGCCTCTGGTGGGTGATGTTAGTGTATAGAGTGCCTCCCGCGCGACACTGCTCCTTTGCCGTTTCTTAACCGCTCCTTTTTCACTCCACGAGCGGAAAACTAGTGCCTAATCGGTTAAAATGTGGTGAGAATCAGTGAGACGCGGTATGCACCGTGATGATATGGGAATAAGGTTAATTACTAAAGTTTGACAAGTAAATGCGGGTATAAATACGCTTATGATAGATTGCTCCTCAAAACGGCCTGAAAGGCCAAAATCCCTGTAGCCCAAGGCAACGTTGTGCATAGCGAGAACAAAGAAAGCCCGCTTTCTTTGCCGAGCCCAAACAACGTCACGAAGTAACGCCTTGGGTGTACGGTGTGTGCGGCTGACACCCTGCAAGGGCAAAATAATCACGCTTTTGCCCCTGCAGGGTGTTGATAACATGTCCTCTCATACCTAGGGCGATGCCCTAGGCTATTCGTTTTTGGCCTTTTAGGCCGTAGGTGTCCGCAAACATAGTATCCCAGCCTCGCCAAAACCGTATGCGATATAGGACTAGAGCAAAAAACATCTTGTCAAACTTTAGTTATTTAACCATTACATATTTTAGAATGGGAAGGTGTTTTTTGCATTTGCAAGCATTGGGACACAATAATTGAAGAGAAATCACGTTATAAGGAGGAAATTTTATCTGTTGGAAAATGAAAAAGATATTTATTATTCTGGCAGCGGTTTGTCTGCTATGGTCATGTAACAATTCCATAAATGAGCACGATGGGGCACAGAAGCGCGGTTCGTCGGGCAAGACTTTGGAGCTGCTCGTCGTGGCAGACCCGGATGTGTATCGGGGTGAGGCCAAGGCGTTGGTTGACTCGTTGTTTGGCAGACCGCAGGAGTGCCTGCCGACACCTGAGAGCATGTTCTCGATAGTGAATATCCCCAAGTCGTCGTACGAGAACACGGAGATGTTCCGCACGCATAGGAATATATTGCTGTTGGATGTGGACGGGGAGAACCCCGACAAGGTGTATATGCATGTGGACGACTATGCAGCCCCACAGGTGGTGTTCGATTTTGCGATGAAAGATAGGGAAGCGTTGCTGGAGAATTTGCGTAAGTATGAGCAGGTGGTGCTGCGTGAGCTGTATGCTGCCGAACATCGTCGGATGTTTAAGATATTCAAGGGTATGCAGGCATACGACATCAACCGTCAGATTAAGGATAAGTTTGGGTTCAGTCTGATGTTCCCCAACGAGTATCATGTGGCCAAGGTGGCGGATGACTTCGCATGGGTGCGCAAGGAGACCAAGGATTTCGGTATCGGGGTGTTGGTAGACGTGTTCCCGTATGAGAGCAGGAATGCCTTTGACGAGCAGCATATTTTGGACCGCTTGGATACGATGATGCGACACCAGGTGCCGGGAAGCGCGCCCGACAGCTATATGGGTATAGAACGTCGGCGTGACGAGCAGGGCAACTACTTGATGGAAATAAAGAGTAGGCAGGTGGAGTTGGACAGCATCGGCTATTGCATTGAGACACGTGGCTGCTGGCGCACATTCGGCGACTTTATGGGCGGTCCGTTTGTGACGTACACATTTTTGACTCCTTCGGAGAACAAGGTGGTGATGCTGACGGGCTATGTGTTTTGCCCGCGCAACAAACCTTCGACCAAGCGCGACCTGCTGATGCAGGTGGAGAGTATTTGCCGGACGGTGAAGTTTTAAACTAAAAAGTAAGAACTAAAAACTAATAGGTTTTGAGGATATTGCATCCAGTAAAGTCAGGCAGTTTGACTGGTGTGAAACAGTTGGCACTGATGCTTATGTTGCTGCTGTGGGGTGGTGTGCTGTCGGCGCAGAACCTTCTGTCGCGTGGCGAGGTGGGACTGACGTTTGGCGGAATGACCTATCTGGGCGACTTGAACGACCAGAGTATGTTTGGGAGGGTGAATATGGCAGGCGGTGTGCAGGCACGCTATTGCTTCGACTCGCGTTGGGCGATGACACTGGGCGGCATGTATGGCCATATCGAGGGAGGCAACCCCGATGTGGTGGAGCGTCGCAACCTCAGTTTTCGCTCATCGGTGTTGGAGGGTAGCGTCAGGGTGGAGTTTAACTTCTTTCCGTATGGCTTGGTCATGTCGTCGCAGCGGCGATCGACACCCTATCTTTTTTGCGGGATAGGGCTGTTTAAGTTCAACCCACAGGCCATGATGGCCGACCCGGGCACGGGCGAGGAGGTGTGGTACGACCTGCAGCCTTTGGGCACCGAAGGACAAGGCACAGCGGCCTATCCGGAACGGAAGAAATATCAGCTGATAGAGCTGTCGATGCCTTTCGGCGTAGGCTATCGGTGGCGGATTGCGCCGGGTATGCACCTGACGGTGGAATATGGATGGCGGAAGACGTGGACGGACTATTTGGACGATGTGAGTACCACTTATGTGGGTGCGGACCTGCTGAACGGCACGTCGGGAGGCTCTATGGCGGCGTTGCTGGCGGACCGAAGCGGAGAGGTGGAACCGGGATATGTGAATGCCGTGGGAATCAAGCGGGGTGATGATGCGTTGTGTGACTGGTATTCCTATTTCGGTGTGTCGGTATCGTTCTCGGCAGAGATGCTGTTTGGCTGGATGAGAGGCAAGGTGTGCGAGATAAAATAGAGTGGAGTTGAAATGATGTGATGGCTGATGGGACAAATAATCAGGTCAATATATCAACAAAGAAGAAATATGAAACTGGAAGACATAGACAAATCGCGTGTGCCACAGCATGTGGCAATCATTATGGACGGCAATGGGCGTTGGGCACAACGGCAGGCACACAAACGCATCTTCGGCCACCAAAACGCCATGACGGCAGTGCGGCAGGCAGTGGAGGCGGCTGTGGCCAGCGGGGTGAAGTACTTGACCCTGTATACTTTCAGCACCGAGAATTGGAACCGTCCGCAGGAGGAGATAGACGGGCTGATGGAGCTGCT
This sequence comes from uncultured Bacteroidaceae bacterium, assembly GCA_964616965.1. GTDB lineage: Bacteria > Bacteroidota > Bacteroidia > Bacteroidales > P3 > Colimorpha. The sequence goes on from CAZTVH010000047.1 coordinate 5,633, forward strand.
AATCAAGGCTGTGCGCGAAGAGACTAAGACACTGATGGACAACAACGTGAAGTTGGAGACTATTGGCGACATTGGCCGCATACCTGAGAAGTCGCGCGACAGGCTGTTGGGCTGTATCCGCGAGACGGCTGGCAACACAGCCATGACGTTGGTGTTGGCACTGAGTTACAGCTCGCGGTGGGAAATTGCCGAGGCACTGCGCGGCATTTGTCGCGACACTGCATCGGGCAGCCTCAAAGAAGGGGATATCACGGAGGACACACTGCGCAACTATCTTGCTACCAAGAGTTACCCCGACCCCGACCTGCTAATACGGACGGGTGGTGAGCTGCGCATCAGCAACTTTTTGCTTTGGCAGATGGCATACACGGAGTTATATTTCAGCGAACAGCTGTGGCCTGATTTCCGCCATGAGGACTTCTACGATGCTATATATGACTACCAAAATCGGCAACGACGTTTTGGAAAGACTGGCGACCAGGTGGCGGGCAAATAGCTTTTGGGGAGTGTGAAGGGGATGAAAAATAAAAAAAATGCAAAGCGTATATAATAAAATAGGCGAAGTGGAGTTATTAATATCTAAGTGCAAAAAAGTGCCAGTCGCTTTTAAGGCCATATTGTGTACACTATATAGAAGAGAATAGAATGAAAAAAGTATTGAGTCTCTTACCGTTACTCCTTTTGCTAGTGCTTCCGTCCCACAGCACCGCTCAGGTTGTTATAGGCAATAACGATTACGATATAGACTACCTCACCCCCAAGGAATATGAGATAGGTGGTATCACCTTTGTTGGAGCAGAAAACTATGATACTCGAATGATTTTGTTGATAGCTGGGTTGCAGGTGGGCGACGTGATTCGCGTTCCGGGCGACAAGTTGGCTACAGCGGTGGACCGGCTGTGGAAGCAAGGCATGTTTGAGGATGTGCAGATTTATGTGACCCGCATTCAAGATAATAAGATATTTCTAGAGATAGAGTTGCGTAGCCGTCCGAAACTGTCGAGGTTTGCCTTGAGAGGAGTGAAGAAGAGCGAGGACACCAAATTGCGTGAAGAAATGAAGATAGCGGCAGGCGACGTGGTGACGGAAAACCTGTTGACCACGGCGAAGAACCGCATCCGAGCTTACTATTTGGAGAAAGGCTATACCAATGTCAGCGTCACTACTCGCACCGCTGTAGACACGGCAGTGGAAAACAAGGATGGCAAGGTGCTGGTGGATTTTATCGTTAAGCCGGGCAAGCGGGTGAAGATAGACTCTATCGTATTTGAGGGCAACGACAGCGTCAGCAGCAACAAGCTGATGAGGAAGATGAAGAACACCCACGATGTGAACTACTGGAAGAAGCTGTATGTGTGGACATCGGGGTTCTGGAAGAGTTCGAAGTATCAGGAGTCGAAGTTCTCTGAGGACTTGGAGAGTATATTGACCTACTATAACGAAAATGGCTATCGCGATGCCCGCATTCTGTCAGACACGGTGTATGTTGTCAAGTCGGACAAGCAGGACGACAAGCGTGACTATATGAGGGTGAAGATAAAGGTGCATGAGGGTCATAAGTTCTATTTCCGCAATATCACGTTTTCGGGCAACACCATCTATCCCTCGGAACTGCTGGCGAAACACCTCCGCATCAACAAGGGCGACCCATACAACCGTACGCTCTTGGAACAGAATCTGCGCTACAATCCGTCGGGCACAGATATTACATCTATGTATATGGACAATGGCTATCTCTTCTTTGATGCCACGCCAGTGGAGGTGGGTGTGGAAAATGATTCCATTGATATAGAGATACGTCTTGTGGAAGGCAAACAGGCCCGCATCCGCAACGTTATAGTGGAGGGCAACACGTTGACCAACGACCGAGTAATCATGCGCGAACTCTATACCCGTCCGGGCGACTTGTTTAGCCGCGATGCCATATTCCGTAGCCGCCGTGAACTGGCTACGCTTGGCTATTTCAAAGAGGAGTCTATCCTGCCCGATGTGAAACCCAATCCGAAGGATGGGACGGTAGACGTGGTGTATAAGGTGGAGGAAGGCAACACGAGTACCATCAACCTGCAGGGCGGTTACGGTAGCAAAATGTTTATCGGTCAGGTGGGATTGTCGTTGAACAATTTCTCGGCACGCAAAATCTTTGACAAAAAGGCGTGGCAGCCATTCCCTGTCGGCGACGGTCAGAAACTGGCTTTCACAGCTGCCACAAACGGCACTTATTATGTGGCTGTGAACGGTTCGTTTACCGAGCCGTGGCTGGGTGGCAGGCGTCCGCAGTCGCTGAGTGTGCAGCTGTATTATAATTTGTATAGCAATGGCTATTATGTGAGTAAGGACGACTCTAGATACGGTTCGTTACGCCTTTCGGGTGCCAATGTCTCTTTTGGCAAGAGGCTGAAATGGCCAGATGACTATTTCATCATGTCGCACAACCTGTCGTTCCGTCACTATAATATCAATAATTACTCGTATGGCTATTCGCTCGCCTTCTCCAACGGCGTAGCAAACGATTTGGCATACACCTTTACACTCAGCCGCAATTCGCTTGATTCGCCCATTTATTCGCGAAGCGGTTCGGAGGTGTCGGTGTCGGTTTCGGCCACACCGCCCTATTCGTCCATGAATGGGCGCGACTATTCGACTGCCACCGACCAAGAGAAGTATCGTTGGTTGGAGTACTATAAGGTGAATATCCGCAGTTCGTGGGTGCTCAACTTGGTGGGCGATGTGGTGCTGAATGCCCGTGTGCGTTTTGGCATGATGGGACATTACAATAATGCTATCGGCACTTCGCCGTTTGGACGCTACTATTTGGGTGGCGACGGATTGCAGTCGTGGATGATTGACGGTCGCGAGGTGATTCCGCTGCGTGGCTACGACAACAATTCGCTCAGTCCAACCACAGGTGCTGCCGTTTTCGACCGTTACACATTGGAAATCCGCCAACCTATTATTGAGAGCAATGCCACATCCATCTGGGTGCTCGGCTATCTTGAGGGCGGCAACAGTTGGGAGAGTTTCAAGGAGTTCCAGCCCTTCAGCATCTATAATTCAGCAGGACTGGGTGTCCGTGTCTTTATGCCGATGCTGGGTGGTTTGATAGGTGTCGACTGGGGCTATGGCTTTGACGGTGGTGCCATCGGCGGTTCCCATTTCCACTTCAGTATTGGACAGAGCATTGATTAATAAAGACAAAGTATGCGCAAATCCCTTTTCATAGCCTTGTTGTTGGTGGTACTGGCACCCGTTCATGCGCAGAAGTATGCCTGTGTCAATACGGACTATATTATGCGTAATGTGCCTGAGTATAATCAGGCATTGACCAAAATCAACAAGTTTATCGAAGAATGGCAACAAGAGTTGCAAACCAAACAACAGGAGGTAGACGAGTTGCGCCAGCAATACCAACAAGAGGCCTACTTGCTGCCCGACAATCTCAAGCAGCGTAGGCAGGATGAGATACACAACAAGGAGACTGAGTTGAGAGCCTTGCAGCGGCAGCGTTTCGGCACGGGGGGAGACCTTGAGCAGAAACGGGCAGAATTGATGAAGCCGGTGCAGGACCGTGTGTATAACGCTATCGAACGGGTGGCACGCGAAAAAAGCTATGCCTTTGTCTTCGACAAGGCCGCTTCGGCAACGGTACTCTACGTCAGCGAAAAATATGATATTAGCAACCTTGTGCTCGAAATGTTGGGCATCAAGCCAGGGGCAGCGTCAGAGTCGAGCAGTGGCGTGTCAAGCCCAGCAGGTGGCACGAAGTTGGACAAAGGGCCATCGCCCGACGCGGGAAACAGCAAGCGAACCAATAATGAACGCAAGGAGGTTCGCCGATAATGATTGATAATCATATTATGTAACAATATATCAACGTTAAACATACCAACAACACAACATGAAAAAAGGATTTATCGTAGTATTGGTAGCCCTGCTGGCCTTCGGTGGCAGTGCTATGGCTCAGAAAAACATCAAACTAGGACACATCAACTCGAACGACTTGATGCAGATAATGCCGGGTCGCGACACTGCTATGACGCTTCTGCAGAAAGAAGTGGACGACCTTCAAGCCGAGATGGAAGCCATGAAGAAGGAATATGAGACGCGTGTGAACGACTATCTGGCTAAGAAAGACCAGATGTCGGAGCTTATCCGCAAGTCCAAAGAAAGTGATATTCAGGAGATGGGTGCTCGTCTAGAGAAGTTTCAAGCCAATGCCCAGAAGCTGCTCGAAGACCGTCAGGAAGAACTGCTCAAACCCATTGTGGACCGTGCTAAGGCTGCCATAGAAGAAGTGGGCAAGGAGAATGGCTACACCTATATCTTTGATGCCGGTGTGGGCACTATCCTCTACTCGCAGGACAGCGACGACATCATGCCCCTCGTGAAGAAGAAACTCGGACTCAAATAATATCTGAATAGAATAATTGAGAATTGAGAGTTGAGAATTGAGAGGTATCGATTTGCGGTAGCCAATTCTCAATTCTCAACTCTCAATTCTCAATTTTATAAGTATATGTTGGTAAAGACATTCGGCAGTGCCATCATGGGCGTGAGAGCCCTGATGGTGACGGTGGAAGTGAGCGTTGACGTTGGCGTGAACTTTGCCATCGTGGGACTGCCCGACAGTGCGGTGCGTGAAAGTCAGCAGCGCATTGCTACGGCTATTGGTCAATATGGTTTCCGTATTCCGGGTAAGCGGGTGGTGGTCAATATGGCTCCCGCCGACATCAAAAAGGAGGGTGCCGCCTACGACCTTACCATAGCCATCGGCATTCTTGCAGCCAATGGCAACATTAGGGCAGACGAGTTGGAGCGGTATGTCATCATGGGTGAGTTGTCGCTCGACGGCAGTCTACGCCCTATCAAAGGGGTGCTACCCATCGCTATTGAGGCACGCAGGCAGAAACTCAAGGGTATCATCCTCCCCAAGGAGAACGCCCGCGAGGCAGCCATTGTCAACAATCTCGAAGTGTATGGTGCCGACAATGTCAAGCAGGTGATCGACCACCTCAACGGTGAAAAGCTTTTAGAGCAGACCATCGTCGACACCCGTGCCGAGTTTGCCAACCATCTCAACCAATACGAGTACGACTTTGCCGATGTCAAAGGGCAGGAGAGCATCAAGCGTGCTCTAGAGATTGCAGCTGCCGGTGGGCATAATGTCATAAAGGTGGGTATAGATTTTCCACCTTTGCAAACAACTGATTTACGACTACATAGCATTTGACGTTTTAATTAATATATTACTTGTTGGTACTCTAACAATGTATCGGAATTTTGTCTATTAATATTAGACAAAGACAATCCGATAACGAGAAATCCCCTTTTTTATTGTGTAAAACCACTGACCACGATTTGTCATCAATCGGTAGTCACAATCACCTATTTCCTCTTCTGAATAAGCCATTCTATATGTGGTGTTCCCCACACCATCGGAAAGGGAAGTGCCATCACCGTCAAGAAAGGAGACACACCCGTGGGAGCATTTCAGAGTCAAGATGGATAGGAGTACCACCAGAAGGAAGATAATGCACCACGGGGCGTATTTTTAAGTGGTCATAGTCTTTTATTTAGGAATAAAAATCCCCACCCGAATGGATGGGGACTTGATTATTTGTAGAAGGAGAACCACAACAAGTCATCTTCAACATTGAAGTTGAAATAATACACTCTATTTAGG
>CAZTVH010000048.1:0-10652 GCA_964616965.1 uncultured Bacteroidaceae bacterium
TTTCTAAGAAATGCTAACCGCTCGACATCCAACACTCCCACATCGCGTGAGGAAATATTGAGAGTAAGGCTTTACGGGTCTTTATCGTTTCACCTTATTTTTTACTATAGTATCGTAAACTAACTTTACCGATTTTTACTGTTCTTTACCGCTTCCTACTTCATTCTACCGATACTAACTTCTTACGAACTCGTTCTCCGCTCCAGGGAGCGAATATAGAACGAATAGCGTGCAGATATATAGCGGATAACAGAGGGGGTAAGTATTAGAACACACCATAAAAAAGTCCCCACCGTTGAGGTGAGGACCTTTAGTATGCTGATAAAGTTTGAGGAGACAGATTAACGTGTGGCGAAGCACTATTTGGGCTCATTCATTCCGCAATAGACACCAACTGCGTCGGCGACGAGGAAGATGCTGCCAGTGACTAGCACTAGGTCGTGCAATGGGTCGGCATTGTGGCGGGCAGCCGTTATGGCTTCGCCGACGTGGGGGTAGGACTCGCCGGGCATGCCTATCTCGTGGGCGGCGACTGCCAGCTGTTCGACAGGCAAGGCGCGTGGCACACTGGGCTGTGAGTAGTAGTAGGTGGTGCGCTCGTGTGGGAGCATGCGGAGGATGCTGCGGAAGTCCTTGTCGTTGACGCAGCCGTAGATGAGGTGCAGATGGCGGTAGGGTATTTCGGAGAGCTTGTGCAGCATGGCTGCCACGCCGTCGGCATTGTGGGCTGTCTCGCAGATGGTGAGGGGGTGTTCGTCCATTTTCTCCCAACGTCCGTGCAAGCCGGTGTCCTCAACCACACGGGCAATGCCGTCACGGACGTGCTGTTCGGCAATGCTGTAGCCTGCTGTGGGCAATAATTCTAGAGTCTGAAATAGGGTGGCAAGGTTTTTCAACTGGTAGCTGCCCGTGAGGGGACAGGTGAATTGAGAATTGAGAGTTGAGAATTGAGAATTGGGGGTTGCTACTTGAAAGTCTAACAATGGAAAGGTGAGACCATCTGCCTGAGACGCTTGTTTATCAATGGGTATGATTCGGTAATTGTCGTCGGCAAAGTAGATGGGAGCCTGTAGTTCTATGGCACGTCGCTCGAAAACAGGTCTTGTTTCGGGGTGGGTCTCCCCTATCACGACGGGGACGTGGGGTTTGATGATGCCCGCCTTTTCGGCAGCTATCTTAGGCAGGGTGTCGCCAAGGAACTGGGTGTGGTCGAAGCCAATGTTGGTGATGACGCAATGGTCGGGGGCGATGACGTTGGTGCTGTCGAGCCTGCCGCCCATGCCCACTTCGACGACCGCCACATCGACCTTTTCGGCAGCAAAGTAGTCGAATGCCAGCCCAACGGTCATTTCGAAGAAACTGAGCTGGAGGGACTGCATAAAGTCGCGATGCTGCTCAACAAAGTCGGTAACACACTGTTGGGGTATCATCTGCCCGTTGATGCGGATGCGCTCGCGGAAGTCGATGAGGTGGGGCGAGGTGTAGAGACCCACTTTGTAGCCCGCCTGCATGAGGACGGAGGCAAGCATGTGGGAGACGGAGCCTTTGCCGTTGGTGCCCGCCACATGGATGCTGCGGAACTTGCGTTCGGGATTGCCGAGGTGCCGCATCAGCTCGACGGTGTTGGTGATGTCGGCTTTATAGGCCGCCTGCCCGATGCGGTGGTACATGGGGAGGGAGTTGAAGAGGTAGTCGAGTGTTTGTTGGTAGGTCATATTGGGGGGGAATAGGCTAACTAGTATAACTGGTCATGCTAATGGTACTAGTATTACTAATTGGGAATGGTGTAAGTGAGGCCTAGGAGGAACAGTGCCCTGTAGCTTGGGTAGTTCTGCCAATAGAAATAGCGCTGGAAGAGGAGGTTGTCGGCCTTGAGGAAGAAGCTAAGTGCCTTGTTGTGGCGATATTCGACTTCCATATTCAGCCCATAGCGCATGGGGAGGTAATACGTTGATGCAGAGCCGTCGAAGGCTGGGGCTGTGGCATAGGTGCGACCGAGGAGTTGGAACTCGATCAGCCCAACAATCTTGTCGTGATAGTTGACCGTGGCACAGATGCCGGCATCAAAATCGGGACGATAGTATAGCGGGAGGGGCCTGTATACGTCGCCGACAAGTTGCGTTCTCTTGTTGCGATAGATGTAGTAGTTACCCTTGGCTTCGAGGCGTAGCATCTCGTCGTTGAGGAATACAAAGTTGCCACCCAACTTGATGCGGGTCAGGCTGTCGTAGATGGGAGTAAACACATTGTTGAGGTGGTACCTGTCGTCGAGGCGGAACGAAAGGTCGTCGTTCAGATTGCTGTAGATGCCGTAAAGATTGAGGTCAATCTTCTTGCTGAGGTTGAGGCGTGCCTTGGCGGCAATGTCGAAATGGCCGGTGGCTCGCACGGGGCTGTTGGGAGCGATGTAGGGGTTGATGGTGCGGATGTGGTTCCAACTGTTGGCATCCATGTTGCCTTTGGCTTCGAGGGTGGCATTGAGAAGCTCGTTGAAGAACGATTTGCTGACCGTTGCGTCGGGGTAGACATGCACCTTACCACCGCCGGGGTGGTTATAACCGTCGAGCATGACCACTGCTCCAGCATGGATTTGGAAACCTGAGAAGATGAAGTCGATGTAGGGGTTGGCCTTATAGAGCCCTAGGTATGAGTGGCTGCGGAGGGGGGAGAGGATGGTGGGCACGGCTGGGTCGGGAAGGGCTGCCACCAGGATGGAATCGGCTCCAAAGGGCAGTTGGGTGGGGTCGAATTTGTTGACAAACCCATTGTAGGTGATATGCAGATAGGCGATGGCCTTGTGTTTTTGGGCAATGACAAAGCCGTAGTGGATATTGCCGTCGAAGTTGATATTGAATTCGTTCTGTCCATAGGAGGCAAACAGGTCGGTCATGTTCACATCCGCCTCGTAGCCTAAGGCACGGACATCGGTGTTGAGGGTTTTAAGTCCCAGATTGGCCGATACCGTGTTGTAGACAGCCCGATAGGAGGGTTTCTTGACCGAGTCGCGAATCAGCCCCATGACGCTCTGGAGGGTGCTGTCGCTGAAGCCATAGTAGCGGTTGAAGTCGTTCTGATAGCTGAGGTCGGCACTCAGCTGGTGGTGGGTTTTGGTGATGAGCTTGCCAAAGGCTGTGATGTCGGTGAGCGAGAAGGGTGCCTGCCCATAGTGTGTGGGCGATGGGGGGTCGCCAGCGGCGGCGGCTTTGCCTATTGTACCCCACGACGAGCGATGGGTGGCACGGATGCCGTAGGTCTTGTCGGGGTTGCGCAACGAGTTGAAATACACTTCGGCCAAAGGCGACAGATAGTTGCCGAACCCCAGTTTGATATAGTTGTTGTAGAGTTTGGTGGCAGGCTCGCCGATGATGCGTGCCGCCTTGATGCGCGAAGGCTCGTAGAGCGAGGTGAGCCGACGGGTGGAGATGTCGTAGGTGAACGACTTGGGCATGGTGGCCACGGTGTCGGTGATGGTGGGTGCCACGTTAATCTTTTGTGTCTCCTCCACCACGGGTTTGTAACGGCTGGTGACGACCACACGCTCGTTGTAGACATTGCTGTCGGACTGGGCCTGTGCCACTGGCACAAAGGCCAGCGAGGCAATGATGGCAAGGGTTATTTTGATTGGACTATTCATAATATGCTGGTTTTCTTTTTTCGACTTTCAAGAGGCCTTAGTTACTGTTCGCTGGTTTCGTTTTCGAGTTCTATGACTATTTCCTCTTCTTCAGGTTGGGGTGCGGGCATTTCTTCCAGAATGATGGCGTTGCGTTTCTGCAATGCCAGTTGCACCAAATCGTCGCCCTCATAGTTGTCGATGATGCTCTGCAAGGTCTGTTTGGCTTGCAGATTGTTGCCACGGGCATGGAATATATCGGCCCAGAGTATGAAGGCTTTGGCAAGGTAGTAGTCGTTAACGGGGTCGGCGGTGATGGCCTCGATGGCCCGCTCGGCCTCGTCGAACTGCTGTTGCAGGAAGAGACTCTCGGCAATGCGGTAGGAGGCCTCGCCGCTATAGTCGCCATTGGTAGAGTGTTTCAGCAGGCTGTATACGCTGTCGGCCTGACGGTAGTTGTGGCCTGTCTCGTAATAGGTGCGGGCAATACAGATGCGCGCCTCGTCGCGCAGCTCGTCGGTAATCTTGTATTCGCCTAGCAGGGCATTGGCTGCCGCACGGATGCTGTCGGCCTGTCCCAGCCTTACCCAGCAGCGCAGATAGCCCACACGGCCTGCCATACGGCTGTTGTCGCCCTCGGCCACGTTCACCAACTGGGCATAGAGGTCAAGTGCCTTGGTGAAGTTGTTAAGGTTGAACGCGATGTTGGCGGCGTTGTGCAGCGACCGCTCGGTGTAGCTGTTCTTACCCGCCTCGGCCACCGACTCGTAGTGAGGCAGGGCCTGCTCGTTCTGTCCGCTGCGGAACAGGCAGTCGGCGGCATAGTAGTGGGCCTGCAGATGGAACAGTCCCTCAGGGAACTTTTCAAGATAGTTTTCGAAGCTCCTCACGGCACTCTCACAGTCGCCGTTCATGTAGAGGTTTTCTGCCGACATGTATAGTGTGCTGTCCTGTTCCACGGTGGAGACGTTGGTCTTGGTGGTGCGTTTCACATAACTGAAGTATTCGTCCACACGGTTCTGGCTCACATAGATGTTCTTCACCGTACTGAGTGCGTCGCGGGCCTCGTCGGTGCCCGCGTAGCTTGTCAGCAACTGGTCGAACACTTCCAAGGCCTCGTTATTGCGGTCGGTGTTGTAATAGATGAGGCCCATGTTGAGCAACGCTGTCTTGACAAGGGTGTTGCGCGGGTACTTGTTGCGGAAGTTGTTGAAATACAGCAGAGCCATTTCGTTGTTGTCGCACACCAGATAGGTGTTGCCCACCTCGAAGAGGGCTTTGGGAGCCAATGCCGACTCGCCATACTTCTCAAATATCAAGTTCAGATTGTTTAACTTCTCGTGGTACTTGCCCATCGCGCCATACGACAATGCCTTCTGGTAGGTGGCATAGTCGGCATCGGCATCGTTGGCTTCTATCACCTTGTCGTAATATTTGATGGCCTCACCATACTTGCTGTCCAAGTAGTAGCAGTCGCCCAAACGGTTGTTTACGTCGTTGACCTGATGACGGTCTATGCTCTTGTCTGCCAAACGCTGGAATATCTTGAAGTCATCCATCGCGTCCGACACGTTGTTCCGCTTCAGCGAGATGTAGCCGTGTGTATACAAAGACTGCCGGTAGTAGGGCGAGGTGGTGGAATTGCTGCTTACCATAAAGCGGTCCAAAATCTTGGCGGCTGCATCCACATCACCCATTCTATAGCGCGATTCGGCATACAGATAGTAGGCATCGGTGGTGTATTTTGGCAGCGCGTTAATCTGCGAGGCCTTCTGGAAATAGCTGGCCGCCGACTTCATATTGCCCGTGTTGAACACCTCTATGCCTCGGTTGATGACGATGCGTTGATAGGCCTGATTCATCAACGGGCTGCGGTCCTGCATCTTCTCTATCAGCGTCAGCGCATCTTTATAGTTGCGGGTGCTGAAGTAGAGCGAGGTCAGTATCTCTTGCACCTCTGCCTTGTGCGAGGTGCGGGGGTATTTCTGCAGGTAGTCTTCAAACGAACGAATGGACTCGTTGTAGGGGTTGGCGTTCAGCTCATACGACAACTTGGCATAGTTGAACAACGCGTCCTCCTTTATCTTGGGGTCGAAGTCCATCTTCGAAGCCTGCAGGAACATGCTCCGTGCCTCGTTCTTGCGGCCCAACTTGATGTCCACGTCGCCCAAGACATATAGTGCGTGTTGCGCCACGCTGTCCTCACACACCGTCTTCTTCGACAGATAGAACTGGGCCGAGTCGTACTGGTGCAGCATGTAGTGGCAGTAGCCTATCTGATAGTAGCTGTCCTGCGGGGTGCACGATGCCACCAAGGCGGCTGTGTTGCTCTTCTTGCCCTTACGCACGGCACCCGTCGCCACTGTCTGCGTGGGGTCGGTAGCGTCGTCGTCCTTGTTGCGCATGGCTGCAGAGTAGTAGTCGAGGGCGTTCTTATATTCTCCACGGTTGAAATAGACCTCTGCCACCATCTGGCGTATCTCGTTCTTCTTGAACACATCCTCTTCCAACAACAGCGTGGGAGCCAGCTGCAGCAGCTCGTCGTTCTTACCCAAATAATAATATATGCGGGCCACATACGACGGCACAATCTTGGCAAACCGATGGTCCGACTGCAGCTTCTCAAAGTTGCGCAACGCCAAGTCGTACTTGCCGTCCATATACTGCAGGTGGGCGTAGTAGTATAACGCTGCGCTGGTGTACTTCGACTTGCCGTTTATCTCCTGCGAGAAGAACTTCTTTGCCTCGGCATAGTCCTCATCGTTGAAATAACAGTAGCCCACCTTGAAGTTGTATTCGCTCCTGTGTCCATACTCTACCTCGCGCGACACCACCTTCTTGTAGTACTTCAACGCTTTCTCGTAATCGCCTGCCGAATAGTGGTAATTGCCCAGATAGAAATTGGCCATGTTGCAATGCATACTCTGGGGATACAGCCGCAAAAACTCTGTCAGACGGAAGTCGGCATCGTTGTTGTTCAGCCGTTCGGCACATACCGCACCGTAATAGCGTGCCTCGCACGCCATTGCCGCATCGACGGGGGCCGCCTCGGTGGCAAGCCTGTCAAAAAGATTTTGTGCCGAGGCATATTTTTCTTTCTGATAGAGGTCGGTCGCCTGACGGTAGACCTGCCTCATCACCTCGTCCGACGACGACTTCTGCGCAAAAACCGACGGCACACTCAATGCCAATGCTGCGATAACTAGAAGAACTTTAATTCGTTGCATAAAACAATAGTTACTTATTTAAAGTGTAAAAATACTAATAATAAACATCATGGCAGCATACGCATGCCATCTTTTATAAACAACTAAATGTTAGAAATCAATGACTCCGACCCATCCAGCCTGCCCGACGGGTCCGGCCCGTCCTCCAACAATCTACCTCAAGAAGAACGGCTGGTCGTCATTGGAGTATTGCGGCTTGGGCTGCCACGGCCCGTGCAGCAGTATGCCGCTGGCGGGTGGCGGTGTGACAGTGTATTGCAACTGCCCCTCAGGATTAATCAGTATGAAGTGCGGGTACGACACTACGCCGTATTTCTCCAACAACTTGTAGTTGCCGTTGAAGTGCAGCCATGTCCAGCTATACTTCTGCCCCTTCTTGGTATTCTTCAAGAAGTGGTACATCTTCTGAAACTCACGGTCGCAACACACGCATACAAACTCCACATTCTTATTCTTGGCATACACGCTGTCCTTGAAGTGTGCCATTGTCTCAATCTCTGCCACACAATTGGGGTCGCCCACCCGCACAAAAGCCAGATACACCCACTTCCCCTTCATATCCTCCAGCCGCACAGTCCGCTTGTCCACGTCAGGCAGAGCAAAGGCAGGCATCTCTGCCCCCTCCTCCTGTTGGCGAAGCGATGCTGCCAAGCGTGCTGCCAACTCCTTATGCTCCGGGAACTTGCTCTGTGCGCCAACCATCTCTATCATCCTCACCACCTTGCCACTCTCATAATAGCGGTCCAAATAATAGGCCTCCTGCAACGCCTCCAACGCCACCAACTCCCTCACCTGCTCGTTGCGCAGCAACGTGTCGGTACCTATCGAGTCGAGAAACACCTTTACGTTCAGCGTGTTCACCCAATGTCCCAACTGCCAGGCCGGTATCTTGTTCGTCCCCTTCGACACACTATTGGCAAACAGCGTGGTGAAGAAAGCCATGTAGTTGTCGTCGTAATACATAATGGGATGCCCCTTGATATAGCGGTTCACCATCTGGCGGCGCGTGTCGAAATGCAGGCTGTACTTCATGCTTGCCAGCTGGTAACGCTTGTAGCGGTTAAAAAACTCGTTGCGTGTGTCGGGAGCCTTCTTGGCCACCACAGCCTCCAAGCTGTCGAAATAGCGTTTCTGCGGGCGGAAGCGCGCGTCGAAATAGACGCGGTGCGCATCGATATAGTCCGCCACCACCGCCTCGAAATTCGAAATCATTCCGTTCAGCTCGTCGGCAGGCATGTTCACAAACTCCAACGGCAATACCTCCGGGCTGAGAAACACATTCTTCTTCTCGTCAACGTCCCAGTCGAACCTCGGCACATACACCTCGTATTCCCGCCCAGGCTCCACGAAAAACGACTGGCTGTAGTTCTCTATCTGCAGCATCATCATCGTGGGATAGTTGGCAAACGCCTTCAGTTCAAACGTGCGGTTCGCCCCAATTACCGTGTGGTCCACCGTCACCTCTGTACGCGTCAGCATGTCGCTATACTTATACAGCGTCACCTCTTTGCCCGCGCCGTTCACCACTTCGCCACGGATGGTGACATTGGTCTGCGCCTCCATCTGCAAGGCACCGACCACCAACAATACAATACTCAGTAGAGAAACTAGACGATTCATTTACGAAAGCATTTTAGACATTATAACGAAGAGCCGACACAATTATTGCCCCACAAGCATAAATTTCATCAAAAAAGCACCTATCTGAAGAAAAATGTGTATCTTTGCACCCCGATAGCACACCACACTCACGCCCTATGTATCTGCACATCGACTGCAATAGCTATTTTGCCTCGTGCGAAGTCGCCACCCGTCCCGGACTGGAGGGCAAACCCGTGGTAGTGGCCAACGACAACGAGGCAGGTGGCGGCATCATCCTAGCCCTCACCGCCGAGGCTAAGGCTCTCGGCCTCAAACGCGGCATACCCCTCTTTAAGGTGCGCAACCTCATCAGGCTGAACCATGTGGTCATCTGCCCCGTGGACCACAAGAAGTACCGTCGCATCTCGCGACAGATTATGGAGACGGTGCAACGGCAGGCCATCGTGCTGGACTTTGTACAATACTCCGTCGACGAGTTTTTTGGCTCGCTGCCCGTGGAGGAACCCGACGAGGTGCGCCACTATGTGCGCATGGTGAAGGACATGATTACCAGCACCACGGGCATCCCGGTCAGCTGCGGATGCTCGCAGAGCTACACCCTTGCCAAAGTCGCCACCCACTATGCCAAACGCTACAAGGGGTACGACGGCATCTGCGTCCTCACACCCGAAAGCCGACACAAGGCACTGTCGATGCTCGACATCGCTGACGTATGGGGCATTGGGTGCAAGAACCGCAAGAGACTACAGGAACGCGGCATACTCACCGCACAGCAGTTTGCCGACTGTGACGAGAAGCTGGTTGAGTCGCTTTTCTCAATAACAGGGGTGCGCACATGGCGCGAACTAAAGGGCATACCCTGTATCGACCTCCACCGCCCCGACCGCCAACGCAGCATCATGCAGAGCCGCACCTTCGTCTACATGACCGACCGACGCGACGATATGAAGCAGTACATCCGCACCTTTGCCACCTCCTGCGCAGCCCACCTGCGGCAGCAGCACGGTGTGTGCCGCTCCGTGACAGTGTTCCTCTCCACCAACCGCCACCGCGACGACCTGGCACAATACCGCAACAGCGGCAGCGTCAAACTCCCCTCCCCCACCGCCGACACCCCTACCCTCATCAAGGCGGCACTGACAGCACTGAAAGGGCTGTACCGCGAGGGTTTCCTCTACAAGCAGGCCGGCGTCATCCTCTCCGACATCAGCGACGAACAGGGCATGCAGCTCGACCTCTTCACCGCACCCGAAGACGAACGCCGACGCAAACTGATGCAAGTGGCCGACGAACTCAACAAACGCTTCGGCGACGACACCATCAGCCTCGGCCCACTCACCCATCCCATTCACGACGACCCCTCCGACAAGGAATAACCCACCCCTCTCCACCTCCCTTATTCCTTTCTTCATCCTTGTTTATATCGACACTACTTCAACACTACATCAACACTATTTCGACACTTTTAAAGTGTAAAACTAGCGTTTATTTAATGTTAATATAGTATTATCATGTGAGAATAACACAAGGACATCTCTGTGAGGGCACAAAGGGAGGGAGGGTGTTTGTTTTGAGGCTTTCTGGCGAGGGTTAGAGGAATCGTTATAAAAGTATATAATATTGAGTAACAGCGGATAATAGATATCTATTGCTCTTTTTATTTGCCGATTGGGAAAAAGTTTGTATTTTTGCAATCGGTAACGGCAGGTGCCGCGGGTGCTTGGCGTTGCCGACATAACGGCCCACGAGAGCAGTGAGCCACAGAAATATTGAATATTAACAGCATTACTATTATTCGCATTCGAAAAAAGCGTAGGAAACTGGTTTTGAATAAACACGAATAATAATTCGCTGAAAGAGGGAGATAGGAATATCTATCCTACCACAATAATAGCAATGTTCCACCATTAGGTGTGAACATATCTATTGTGGTAAGGGTTTATAAGTTTCCTACGCTTTTCCCCGAATGCGGATAGATTAGTTTACACCTTTTTTGTATCGTGATTGATGGCAATGCAAATAAGGCTATCAACATGAGCGAAAAAAAGAGTTTTCGAACTGCGAAAACTGCCAAGAAAGATGAGTTTTACACACAACTGGTAGACATCGAGAACGAGCTACGACATTACCGCGAGCACTTTCGGGGCAAGACGGTGTTGTGCAACTGCGACGACCCGAGGGTTAGCAACTTCTTCCACTATTTCAGCTAC
>CAZTVH010000048.1:10662-11311 GCA_964616965.1 uncultured Bacteroidaceae bacterium
CGCCGACATTCAGAAGGAAGTGAACGCATACCTGGAGTACAACCCGGACACTTTCCGCGACAAGACGATCCTCTTGCCGTGTGATGACCCTGAGTGGTCCAACTTCACCCGTTTCTTCGCCCAGAACTTCGAGCGGCTGGGGCTGAAGAAACTCATCACCACCTGCTATAAAAACCAAGAACGTGACCTGTTCAGCCAACACGATTCGGAGCGGGCTATCTGGCTGGAGTATACTGGCGACCACAACGGCAACCGTATCCCCGACCCTAACGAGATTGGAATCAACTACCTGCAAGGTGATGGCGACTTCCGCTCCGCTGAATGTATCGAGCTGCTAAAACAGGCAGATATTGTGGTGACAAATCCACCGTTCTCCCTATTCAGAGAGTATGTGGCACAACTGATACAATACGATAAGAAGTTTATCATCATTGGTCATCAGAACGCAATCAAATACAAAGAAATATTCCCACTTATCAAGGCCAATAAGTTGTGGTTAGGTTATGGTTTTAAAGGTGGTGCAGCACATTTCTACAGTAATTATGAAGATACTGCTACTGCAAGCGACCATCGTGATGGAATGATAAGGGTTTCTGGTGTAAATTGGTTCACTAATCTAGAAATTGCAAAGCGGGATGAAGAATTAGTC
>CAZTVH010000049.1:0-11288 GCA_964616965.1 uncultured Bacteroidaceae bacterium
CACTACTACTATCACACAATCAATATTGTAGCGTGCCTCCGGCACGCATTACACACATCCTATACCCAACCCCACACTGCAAGTGTGGGGTTAATAGGATAGCGTACTTTCAGTACGCAAGCCCACCTCATTGCGTTATGAAGCTGTGTAGGAGACTTCTAATAATACCCCGCAGAGGTTTTCGTTTAATCCAAATTTTTTGAAGTCCCCTTACGTCAAAAAACAAAGATTGTGCTTTTGCCCTTATTCAGGGCATTGGTAACATCCTAGGGCGATGCCCTAGGCTATTCGCTTTTTGGCCTTTCAGGCCGTAGGTTTCCGCAAACGTAGAGCCCCTGCCTCGCCAAAACTGTATGCGATATAGAACTAGAACAATAAACAACTTGTCAAACCTTTGGGAATGATTATCTGCAACTGCCCGATAGTACTCCTAAAGGCTCGTGGGTCATCAGTCCTGCGGGCTGGAACAGGTTTGTCCTAGGGTAACGTTCTGGGAATAGGGCATATCCCATCCTTGATTTTCCCATGCTCTCTCCATTCCTCGCTTCGTATTCGTTCCTTTTTCGGTTTATCTCCGCTACATGGAGCGGACAACGCCCCCAAAACTAACATAAATCGGTGGAAAACAGTAGGGAACGGTAAGGACAAGTGCGAATCGGTGAGGGCGTGAAAAAAGTGTGTATGGGCTTACTGAAAAAGGTAAAGGTCGGTTTTACTAAAAGAGGAGTCGGGTTCGTATTTGGCTGTTTTTCGGTAACCTGGAAGTTGGATTTCGATAATTCCGCGCGGGAGCCGAGGGGCCGTGACCGAGGGGGTGCATCGCTATATCCGCTGTGGTGGGGCAGGAATGGTGCTGCAACTCAGCGTTCTGAAAGGACGCGACAATGAGGTGTTTTGGCAAAAATCAGTCGTAGGACTAGAATGTTTTTTATCTGTCGTCAAGTTATTTTTTTTGTCAGATTGCATTTTATTTTGTATTTTTACAAATTGTTTTGCACTCGAATGGGGTGTGCAATTGTTTTTTAGTCAATAATATAAATAATGTTTAGTGTATGAATAATGTTGCAAACTCGCTCGTGGAGGGCATGGAAAGGCTAGGATTGATAGCTTCGCGTATTCGTAAAAATGAGGGTACGACACCTCAAATTGAAATAGACATCATACTGGAAGAATTGCGCAACCTCTACATGGTGGCATTGCAACTAGAAGCCAGTGAGTCGCGTGTGGAAATAAGAGATAGGGCTGAGGAGAAACGGCAAGCCGAAGAGGCAGCGGCGAGGAAGACCGCCGAAGAGAAACGTTTGGCCGAAGAGGCAGCGGCAAAGAAGGCTGCCGAGGAGAAACGTTTGGCCGAAGAGGCTGCGGCAAAGAGAGCCGCCGAGGAGAAACGGCTGGCCGAGGAGGCTACGGCAAAGAGAGCCGCCGAGGAGAAGCGGCTGGCCGAGGAGGCTGCGGCAAG
This sequence comes from uncultured Bacteroidaceae bacterium, assembly GCA_964616965.1. Classification (GTDB taxonomy): domain Bacteria; phylum Bacteroidota; class Bacteroidia; order Bacteroidales; family P3; genus Colimorpha. The sequence continues at coordinate 1,460 of CAZTVH010000049.1, forward strand.
GAGAGCCGCCGAGGAGAAGCGGCTGGCCGAGGAGGCTGCGGCAAAGAAGGCCGCCGAGGAGAAGCGGCTGGCCGAGGAGGCAGCGGCAAGAAAGGTGGCCGAAGAGAAGCGGCTGGCCGAGGAGAAACGGTTGGCCGAAGAGGCTGCGGCAAAGAGGGCTGCCGAGGAGAAGGCACGCAAGATTGTGGACGATGAGTTCCATCCTAAGTTTGCGCCTGCAACGCCCGAAACACCAAGCGAGCCTATCATGGAGCCTCAGATTGAAAAACTGGCAGGCAACCCCAACGACGAGCTATTTGCCGATGAATCGAAGGGGAAGCAGCAGGAGTCGCTTTTGGACCTCTTCAAGAACGAGCCGGAGAAAGGAAACGCGACCCGGACGAGTGGCAAACCGTCGCAGGATATATCTTCAAAGGAGGGCACTGTGCGCACATTGGCGGACACGTTGAGCAGGCATCAGCGCAATGTGGAAGAGCAGTTGGAAACACGTGTGAATGCCAAAAAGGTGGACGACTTGCGCACGATTATCAACATCAACGACAAGTTCAGTTTCATGAGCGAGTTGTTCCACAACAACATGAAGGCGTATAACGACTTCATCCTCCAGTTGAATGCCATCACTTCGCGCGAAGAGGCGTTGACCTATGTGGAGGAGATTGCCTCGCAATACAATTGGGATGGCAACTCGGTGGTGGTGAAGGGTTTCTATAGGATTTTCGACAGGAAGTTTTAAAAAAGTTGAAAGTTAAAAGTTGAAAGTTGAAAGTTGGCTGCCGCAATCATTTGTCTAATCGCTAATCACTATTCACTAATCACTCAAATAGAAAGTTGAAAGTTGAAATATGAACTATCGTAAAGCTATATTGTTCTCAGCCCCGTCGGGGAGTGGCAAGACCACTATTATCCGCGAGATATTGAAGCGGTTTGACTGCTTCGAGTTTTCGATTTCGGCCACCAGCCGTGCCCCGCGCGAAGGGGAGCAGGATGGGGTGGACTACTATTTCCTGAGTCGAGAGACCTTTAAACAGCGTGTAGAGGCGGGAGAGTTTTTGGAATGGGAAGAGGTGTACGCGGGTACTTGCTATGGCACGCTGAAGTCAGAGATAGACCGCATATGGGATAACGGCCATGTGATTATCTTCGACGTGGACGTGAACGGCGGCATGAATATCAAGAAGTATTTCGGCTCGGAAGCACTGGCGATATTTGTGATGCCCCCCAGCGTGGAGGTGCTCAGCCAGCGGCTGCGCAGCCGTGGGACGGAGAGCGAGGAGGCTATCGCCAAACGCTTGGCACGCAGTGCCGAGGAACTGAAAATGTCGGACAGGTTCGACGTGACGGTTGTGAACGACCTGCTGGACCGTGCGGTGGATGAGACGCAGAGGATAATTAATAACTACTTAATGAGCTAAGATGGAATCGCTGCTGGCATTTTTGAAACGGTATAACTATGTGTTTGTGTTTCTCCTTTTGGAGATAGTTGCCATTATCTTTATCACTAAGAATAGCAACTATCAGTCGTCGAAAATAGTGCAGGCTAGCAACGGTGTGGCAGGGCGCTGCTACGGTGTGGTGACCTCGGTGTTTGACTATTTTGGGCTGCGACGCGAGAACGAGCTGCTGGCAGCCGAGAATGCCCAGTTGCGCGCACAGCTGGAATCGTCGTATATCAGCTACAACATGCGTACGTTTCAGCATGAGGACACGGTGTATAACCAGCGTTACAGCTATACGGAGGCGGAGGTGATAAAGAATTCGTGGAACCAGCGTAACAACTACATCATGCTGAACAAGGGCCGCCGACAGGGCATCAAGCTTGACCAGGCAGTCATTTCGCCACAGGGCATAGTGGGCGTGGTGGTGAACACGACCGACAACTTCTGCACGGTGATGCCGGTGTTGCATTCCAATAGTAGAAACAGCGTCAAGATACCGCGCATCAATACCAACGGCTCGTTGGTGTGGCGGGGTGGCGACTTCCGCTATGCCACGCTGATAGATATTCCGACGACCTACCGGTTGCGTGCCAACGACACCATTGTCACCAGCGGTATGGCGAACGACTTCCCCGAAGGGATTATGGTGGGCTATGTGGAGAAGGCATTCACCGAGCGTGGTAGCGGATTCTACACCATTCAGGTGCGTCTGGCGACGGAGTTTACCAAGCTAGACCACGTCTATATTATCGACAACCGCTTTAAGGAGGAACAGGATTCGCTGATGGCAAGAACGATGGAGAATAAATAAGTGACTGGCGAACGGTGGCCCATGATGTGAGTGCATTCGCTTCAGAGGCCGCAGGTAGCAGTCACGAATCAGACAGATGGAAAGGATAAAAATATGACGAGACTGGTTTTGATGAATATTTTTCGCTTTGTGGCACTGATAGTGCTGCAGGTGTTGATGCTCAACTATGTGTATTTGGGAGGCTATGTGGTGCCGTTTATCTACATACTGGCCATAATGATGCTGCCTACACGGCTGGGCAATATCCCGCTGCTGCTAATAGCCTTTGCGTCGGGAGGGATGGTGGACTTGTTTTGCAATATTCCGGGGTTCCACACCTTCAGCTGCGTGATGATGGCGTTCTTCCGTATCCTGTTTGGTAACAAGATGCTCACACGCGACGACCCGACAGAGGTGGTGGACACGCCAAGCGTGCACAATGTGCCTTTTGAGGTGTTTGCCGTGTATGTGTTGCTGCTGGCTTTGGTATACAGTGTCACATACGGGATGTTGGAGACTTTCAGTCTGGGTAATTTTGGCATGACGGCCATCTCGATGCTGGTGAACACGGCTGTGGCATGGGTATTGGTGATGCTGTGCCAGCTGCTGATAAAAAACAAGTAATTAGTGACCAGTGAATAGTGAACACACATCACAAAAATCGGACTGATGAAAAACATATTGTATTTCGTGCTTTGCGGTATATGCCTATTAGTCAATACTACGGTTTGGGCCCAGCCTGCAATAGGGGAGTGGCAAGACCATAACTCCTTTGTGAAGGTGAACAAAGTGTGGGCGACCTCGAATTGTGTGTATGCTGCCACCCGTATGGCGATGTTCCAGTTCGACCGAAAAGACTCATCCCTTATAGCGAAGACCAAAGTGGCCGGTCTGACCGATGTGGGCATCAGTACAATTGCCTGCGACGAAGAGCACGACGGGTTGGTGGTTGCCTACATTAATTCGGGACTTGACCTCATCTATCACGGTGAGGTGTACCATGTGGCGGATATCCGTTACGGCAACATTAGCGGCGACAAACAAATATACAACATCCGTTTCAACGGAGAACGGATCTATCTTGCCACAGGCTTTGGCATAGTGGTGATAGACCGCGATAAGCATGAAATACTGGAGACATATTATATTGGCAAAGATGGGGACAGAGAGGCCGTGTACGACGTGGCCTTCACCGACAGCCTTATTGTGGCAGGAACCGACCGTGGGCTTCTGTATGCCCCTAAAAACAGCGAGCGGCTGCACATCTATGACTCTTGGACACACGACACGTTGACACCCATGCAGGGCATGTCGGTACGCATGTTGGGTGTGTGCCGGGGCAGGATAGTGGCGGCGGCGTGTAACGGCAACTTGGACAGCCTGACACCCTACTACCAGATGGAGGCCAACGACTGGAGCGACTGGGGCAGCTGGGCGACAGGCAGGCTGACCTCGATGAAGTGCCGACAGGGGAAAATACTGCTAGGAAGGTACGACCGGGTGGAGTTGTATGACGAGGACTATATGCTTGACGAGGTGGTTGGAACATTGCCCAAATACGGGATGGCAGCGTGGGATGTCGATGTGGATGCCGACGGAACAATGTGGCTGGGACACAACTGGGCAGGACTAGTCAGTACACCCACCAGCCGCGCAGAGGCGCATAGCTATGTGCCAGTGGGTCCCTATAACGATGACTATGTGTATTCGTTGACAGCAACCGACGAGGGGCTGTATCTCTGCCCCGGTGGCAAGAAGCCCACCTACGAGAGCTCTTTCCTGCCGGGCAGCCTCTCGATATTTGACAATGGCAATAACAGTTGGTCGAATATAGGCGGGGGTGTGTTGGGAGATGCCTATCAAGACATATTGAATGTGGCTATAGACCCCAAGGATAAGAACCATCTCAGCGTAACGGCTTGGGGGCACGGAGTGGTGGATGTGCGAGACGGGAAGGTGAATGAGCTATATGACGGCACCAATACCAACAACGCCCTGGTGCCTTACAGGCATGGCGATTGGACCCATTTGCGAGTGTCGGGGTTGGCATACGACGACCAAGGGAACTTGTGGGTGACAAACTCGTTGGTGGACAAAGGGCTGGCAGTGCGCTACGGCAATGGAGAGTGGGGTGCGTTTGATATTAGCCCGATGATGCAAGGCATTGGCGGGGAGAAGAGGGAGATTGACAAGGTGATATGGGATAGTGTGAGAGGCTATAAGTGGTTCGCGGGTCGAGCCAACCGTATCTATATCCATGACGGAGAGGGCAAGATGGCATACGTCAATCCCAACAACGGGAGCAAACTGGAGACGCACACGGTGACTTGTTTGGTGCAGGACCGTTCGGGCGACATCTGGTTTGGTACGGACAAAGGCCTGAAGGTCATTTACGACGGCAACAGGGCATTCAACAACGGGGGCCGTGGCGAGCAGTCGCCGGTGTCGTGCAGCAACATTCTCTACAAAGAGGATGGCATCAACGAGTATCTGATGGCATACGAGAGCATCACCTGCATAGCTGTCGACGGGGCCAACCGTAAATGGGTGGGCACTTCAAACAACGGGCTGTATCTCATCTCGTCCAACGGTCTGGAACAGTTGCACCATTTCACCACTGCCAACAGCTCGCTCAACTCCGACAAGATAGTTGCTTTGGCGGTACATCCCGAAACGGGGGTGGTCTTTGTTGGCACCAATATGGGTTTGCAGTCCTACCGCTCTACGGCAACGGTTGCCGATGACTACCCTGCATTCGACATCCATGCCTTCCCCAACCCTGTCAGGCCAGAATATGACGGCCCCATAGCCATCAAGGGCTTTGTGCGAGATGCGTTGGTGCATGTCACCGATGCCCGTGGGCATGTGGTGTTTTCGACTACGGCTCATGGCGGGCAGGCCGTGTGGAATGGCAAGACGCTGCAAGGCCAACGCGTTGCCAGTGGCACCTACTTCGTCTTTGCCTCCGACCAGATGGGCAAGATGCGTTCAGTGGCCAAGATATTAATCATCAGATAGCATGACTCCCACACTCTCCACCCCGGCATTGGTGCTACATACTACAGAGTATTCTGAAACGTCGGTGATTGCCAAGATATTCACCCGGCAGCTAGGGGTGCGTTCCTATATCATCAAAGGGGTGCGCAAGGGAGGCAGCAAAACCAAGCAGAACCTGCTGCAGCCGTTGAGCCATCTGGACTTGGTGGTCTATAACAACCCCAAGGCACAGATAAACTATATAAAGGAAATGGGCCGACACATCGACGAGCAGCCCGAACGGCGACTGCAACCGTCGGATATGGCAGTGCACAACGCGTTGAGATTCTTTATGACCGAAGTGCTGTACAAGACACTCCGTGAAGAAGAGCCCATGCCGGAGCTGTTTGACTATGTGGCGGACAGTTGTGTGTTTGACAACAAAGGTGTGGCACTATCGCAGCATCCCATACAGTTTTTACTGAAGGTGTCGAGGCACCTGGGTATAGAGCCACTGGACAACTATAGCACTAGAGAGCCGCTGTTCGATATGCTGGCAGGCAGATACCAGTATGCAGGCGAACACACACTGGATGCCTCAACCTCGCAGTTGCTACACTACTACCTGCAGGCAGTGCATAAAGGCACACCGTGCCCACTGGCCACATTGGCGCAACGTACCACACTAATCAACCGGCTGTTGGAATACTACCAGATGCATCTGGCGGAGTTCCGCAATTTCAAATCACACGAAATATTACACACAATACTACAATAAACCATTATGAAGAAATTAGTTCTATCATTCATTTTTGCAATGGCACTTGTGCCAGCCTTTGGGCAGGAGTGCTACTGGGTGTTTCTCGCCGACAAGCAAGGCACAACATTTGACCCGTACAGCTATTTTGATACAAAGGCTATCGAACGTTACCAGCAGAACGGGGCAGACCTCTACGACATCAGCAACTACCCGCTCAACAGCGACTATGTTGGTCAGGTGGATGCCCTCGCCACTGAGGAGGTGGGTTGCAGCCGCTGGCTCAACGCCGTGGCCGTGGTGGCCACGCCCGACCAAGTTGTTCGCATTGAGCAACTGCCCTTTGTCAGCCGCGTCCAGCGCATCGGTGGCGACATGCAGCTGGCAGCCTATTCTAGCACCAGTGCCTCAGATTATTCAGAGTCATCCGAACCCTCAGACCTTCCCAAACTCACCGACCAAGTGGTGCGTATGCAGGGCAACCTTTTCCGCGACAAAGGTATTGATGGCAAGGGGATGCGTATCGCTGTGTTCGACGGCGGGTTCCCTCGTGTCAACACACATGAGGCTTTCAAGCATCTGCGCGACAACCACCGCATTCTAGATACTTGGAACTTCCCCAACAAGAAAGCGGACGTGTATGGTTGGAACAGCCACGGTCTTTCCACCCTCTCTTGCATCACCGGCATTGTCGGCAAGATGCAGTTGGGCATGGCAACGGGTGCCGAGTTTCTGCTCTATCGCACCGAGGTTGAGTTGGAGCCTTTCAAAGAAGAGGTATGGTGGATGCAGGCAGTGGAACGTGCCGACAAACATGGTGCAAACATTATCAGCAGTTCGCTAGGCTACGGCAAGGAGCGTTACTGGACCAAAGACATGGACGGTAAATCTTATGTTGCTAAAGCAGGCAACTTGGCAGCCAAGAAGGGCATACTCGTCTGCTGCTCGGCAGGCAACGAGGCTGACACGAAAGAATGGAAGACTATCGTCACTCCATCAGATGCCGATAGCGTGCTCTGCGTGGGTGGTATCGAGATGAGTCTCGACCGTTATCGTCACATCAGCTTCAGCTCCTACGGTCCCTCAGCCGACGGGCGATTGAAGCCCAATGTGTCGGCTTTTGGTCACGTCTATGCTGCCGCCAATAGTGGCGACAAGGCTGTCAACACCGTCTATGGCACATCCTTCTCATGCCCACTGACGGCCGGCTTCGCGGCCTGTGCTTGGCAGACCATGCCTGGCAAGACTGCTATGGAGATGTTCGACTTAATACAGAAGTCCGCCGACCTATACCCCTATTACGACTATGCGTTGGGCTACGGTGTGCCGCAAGCCTCCTTCTTTGTCAATGAGCCAAGGAAGATAGCCCCCACCTTTGTGCTTCGCGAGACCAAGGACTCGGTGGAGGTGCACCTGCTGGAGCCGACAGAGTTTGCTACCATCTTCTACAACAAGCAGCGTCCCGACGGCACCTTGGTGAAATATTCCAGCATAGAGTTGAAGAATGTACACCCCAAAGACTGCCTGCAATTCTACAAAGGCTCGCTTGACAGCTGCCGGCTCAATGTCTGCTACAATGGCTTCACTTTGTCGTACCGCCTCTCCGACAAGGACTGGCAGCGGATGCGCCTTGAAAGAGCCGAATTTGTTGCCAAAACCCATCCGGATCCATCCACAGTCGGGTTTACACCCGACAATAATTACACGATGACAACTCAATATGACCGCGATGCTTCCGACTTGGTTCCCTCCAATTGGGGCAGCAACGCCAAGTACAAGAACGACTTCTACATGCAGTTTGGTACCCAGTCTGGGTTTGGGTATACCAATGCTCCATTCTTAGTCTGGTCTCCTAGTTTCCATCTTGGCTACCGCCTGATGCGTGCCTATGGCAAGGCGTATAAGCTTGGAGCAGGGTTGGAATGGAATGTCAAGAACGTTAATTACGCAGCCGATAAAACTAATACGATTGACCGTGTGATAGGACTGCCTGCTGCCAACTACGATGTCAAACGTCTTCAACAGAACCAACTGGCACTTGAGTTGTTCCAACGTGTACGCTTCGCTGCGGGTGGTCTTGGCGGCAACGGCATCCATTGGGACCTCGGTGCCTTTGTCGGCTGGAACTTTGATAACGACTACCTCACTCGTCAGACTGTCGGCACACCCACAGGTACAAGCAAGGTAACGACCGAGTACAGCCTCACCACTCCCGTTGAAGATTATCGATTTATATGGGGCGTCACCACCCGGGTGGTGTATGACATTATCGGCATCTACGGTCGCTTCTCCCTGCCGTTCGTGTATTCAAAGTGCGGCTGTACTGCCGAGATACCCATGCTCGAATTGGGTGTGCAGGTGGGCTTATAAGTAAGACGAGTCACTTGTAGGAGTACCCAAGATAAGGGTATTATACTGAAGGGGCAGCTGACGCTAGTTGCCTCTTTTTTAGTGTGAGAAGCAAAAGTTTTTTGTCATTTCAATAATTATTCGTATTTTTGCAATTTCAAATGGACAAGAGGTTGTACATCATCGGTGGTTGCAACGGGGCTGGTAAAACGACAGCTTCCTACACGGTATTGCCTGATATACTGCAATGTCGTGAATTTGTCAATGCTGATGAAATAGCACATGGTCTGTCGCCGTTCAACCCAGGCAATGTGGCTATTGAGGCAGGTCGACTGATGCTGCAACGCATCGGAGAACTAATGGGTCGCGACGAGACTTTTGCTATTGAGACAACCCTTGCCACCAAGTCGTATATCAATCTTGTGCACCAAGCCCAAGCCAAGGGCTATGTCGTCACACTGATGTTTTTCTGGCTGCGAACGCCCGAACTGGCCTTACGTCGCGTGGCGGAGCATGTCAGCAACGGTGGACACGACATCCCGGCTCCTACCACTCGTAGAAGGTATACAGCTGGAATCAGGAATTTGTTTAACCTTTATGCTCCCGAGGTGGATGGCTGGTTTGTCTACGACAACAGCGACACACCGCGTATCGAGGTGGCACATGGTGGTAAGAATGTAGCCACCACGGTACTCAACAAGGAGCTGTTTGCTAAAATGAATGAGTATGTCAGATAAAGAAATACAGGAATTTGCCGAAAAGTTGCAATACGGACTTGATATCGCCGAACGCCGTATGCTGGAAGAAAAGGCGTTGCACGGGCAGGACATCGTGGTATGTCACACCGACGGCACAATACATAACGTGCCCGCTAATGAGGCGATTAAAGCATTGCGATAGTAAGCCTTGCTGTTAATGAAAAAACAAATAATACACAATATATGACACTCGAAGAATTTCAAAACGAACTGCGTGCCGGTATTCCCAACCCATTGCCTGCACCACAGCCTTATGACACTACTGTAAACCATGCGCCTAAGCGCAAGGATATTCTTACCCCAGCAGAGAAGAAGCTGGCAATACGCAACGCCCTGCGTTATTTCGACCCCAAGGACCACGCTATGCTGGCTCCCGAATTCGCTGAGGAGTTGCGCAAATACGGTCGCATCTACATGTACCGTCTGCGTCCCACCTACAAGATGTATGCCCGTCCCATCGACGAGTACCCCGCCAAGTGCCGTCAGGCTGCCGCCATTATGCTAATGATTCAGAACAACCTTGACCCCGCAGTAGCACAGCATCCTCATGAGCTGATTACCTACGGTGGCAATGGTGCAGTGTTTCAGAACTGGGCGCAGTACCGTCTGGTGATGAAATACCTCAGCGAGATGACCGACGAGCAGACACTGGTCATGTATAGTGGTCACCCCATGGGGCTTTATCCTTCGCATAAGGACGCACCGCGCGTGGTGGTCACCAACGGCATGATGATACCCAACTACAGCAAGCCCGACGACTGGG
>CAZTVH010000050.1:0-11259 GCA_964616965.1 uncultured Bacteroidaceae bacterium
TAGAGCAAAATCTCCAACAGGCGGTTTCGGCCGCATTAAAGAGCCTTTACGGTATCGACACCGCCCCTGAGACGGTGGTGTTGCAGACTACGAAGAAAGAATTTGAGGGTGACTATACGGTCGTGGTGTTCCCCTATGTGAAGCAGGCACGCAAGAGCCCCGAACAGCTGGCTGGCGAGCTGGGTGCGGCGGTGCAGGAGCGGGTCGACGAGGTGTCGGCCTATAATGTGGTGAAGGGGTTCCTGAACCTTAGTGTGTCGGACGGCTATTGGCTGCAGTTTGTCTCGCAGACGGTGGGTATGGACAGCTACGGGCTGAAGACGGCAGACCCGGCTGCCAAGCCTGTGGTGGTGGAATATTCGTCGCCCAACACCAACAAGCCGTTGCATCTGGGCCACATACGCAACAACCTGCTGGGTTGGTCGGTGAGCGAGTTGCTGTCCGCCAATGGCGCGAACGTGAAGAAGGTGAACTTGGTGAACGACCGCGGCATCCACATCTGCAAGTCGATGCTGGCATGGCTGCGCTTCGGCAACGGCGAAACGCCCGAAAGCAGCGGCATGAAGGGCGACCACCTGGTGGGCAAGTACTATGTGGAGTTTGACAAGCATTATAAAGAGGAGATAAAGGCCTTGGTCGACAACGGCATGGAAGAGGAAGAGGCGAAGAAGCAGGCCCCCCTGATGCTGGAGGCACAGGCCATGCTGAAGCGTTGGGAGGAAGGCGACAAGGAGGTGCGCGACCTATGGACACGGATGAACGGATGGGTCTATGCCGGCTTTGACGAGACGTACCGTCGGCTGGGCGTTGCCTTCGACAAGATTTATTACGAATCCAACACATACCTCTTGGGCAAAGAGCTAGTGCAAAAAGGACTTGACCTGGGGGTGCTGTTCCGCAAGGAGGACGGCTCGGTGTGGTGCGACCTCACGGGCGACGGATTGGACCAGAAACTGTTGCTGCGTCGCGACGGCACATCGGTATACATGACTCAGGACCTCGGCACAGCCCTCTTGCGCCACAACGACTTCGGTGCCGAACAGCTCATCTATGTCGTGGGCAACGAGCAGGACTACCATTTCAAGGTGCTCAAACTCATACTCGGCAAGTTGGGCTTTGAATGGGCCGACAAGGTCTATCACCTTTCCTACGGCATGGTAGAGCTGCCCAACGGCAAGATGAAGAGCCGCGAGGGCACGGTGGTGGATGCCGACGACCTCATCACCGAGATGGAAGAGACCGCCGAGGAGATGTGCCGCGACCACGGCAAGAACGACGACATGACCCCCGAACAGCTCAAGGAGCTCTACCACATGCTTGCCCTTGGCGCATTGAAATACTTCATACTGAAAGTGGACCCCACCAAGAACATGCTCTTCAACCCCGCCGAGAGCATCGACTTCAATGGCAACACGGGCCCCTTCATCCAGTACACCCATGCCCGTATTCGCAGCATTGTGCGCAAGGCGGAAGAGCAGGGCATTGACGAAAAGCAGGCACTGGCCCCCGGTGCCGTGCCAACGCTCACCGACAAAGAAAAAGCCGTGGTGCGTTGCCTACACGACATGCCCGGTGCCATAGCCTCGGCAGCCGACAATTTCAGCCCCGCCATGGTGGCCAACTACGCCTACGACCTTGCCAAGAGTTTCAACAGTTTCTATCAGGACACCCCCATCCTTCGCGAGGCCGACACGGCGGTGAAGACCTTCCGGGTGCAGCTGTGCGCCGTGGTGGCGCAGGCATTGAAGAACACCATGCGCATCCTCGGCATCGAAGTACCCGAAAGAATGTGATTGCTTACCCCTACCTAACCCCACAAACAATATACCTCTTGTCCCCATGTTCTACACCCAGCCACTCATCACCCCTAATTATCTGTGCGACCAGTACGACAACCTATCTCCCTGGTCGGCGGTGAGGCTCTTTCAGGAGATAGCGTGCCTCCACTCGCAAACCCACAGCATAGGCTTCTCAGAGCTTATCAAGCAGGGCAGGGCATGGGTGATATGCCGTGCCTACTATCGTTTCGACCGCCTACCCCACGAGGCGGAGCCGATTACGTTGAAGACATGGTCGCGCGGCACAGACGGCCTCTTCGCTTTCCGCGACTCGCAGATACTGGACCAGCAGGGCAATGCCATCGTCGCCTCCACCACCTATTGGGCCATCATGGAACTGAGCAGCCGTCATGTGATGCGGATGCACGACTTCATGGACTCGTTCAAATACTATGAAGGCTATGGCACCGACCGCCAAAAGCTCGACCGCATACGACTGCCCAAGGGAGTAGGGGAGCCTGAGCAGGTGGCGCAGTTCCATGTCGTCCCCTCTATGCTCGACCACACCAACCATGTCAACAATGCTGAATATGTGCGTTGGATATTCGACACGCTGCCCAAGGGTACCGACATTCCCCGTCCCTACCATTTATGCCTCGAATACCAGCAAGAGACACAACCCAGCGAACAGGTCACCATCCACCGCCTGCCCACACCCGAAGCCACCTATTTCCAAATCAAAAACCCAAGAGCCACAGCAGTCTTAGCAACACTATATTGAGCCCTTCCATGAAAAAAATCATCCCTATCCTTCTTGCACTCACCATCCTATCCGTGCCCATCCAGGCGCAAAACCGCAAGCATTCTTTGTTTAAGAAAAAGACACCGACGGTCGACACCGTCTCCGGTTCGCAGCGGCTGCTGGAAGTGATGTCGCTCATACAGAACTCCTATGTGGTTGACCCCAACACCGACGCACTCAGCGAGACGGCCATCCGGGCCATGTTTCGTTCCCTCGACCCGCATAGCATATACATCCCCGCCAAGGACGTGAAACGCACCAACGAAGCCCTCATGGGCAACTTCGAGGGCGTGGGCATCTCCTTCTCTGTCATAGCCGACACCATCCGCATTGCCGAAGTGCTTGTCGGCGGCCCCTCAGAGAAGGTGGGTCTGCTGGCCGGCGACAAATTCCTTCGCATCGACGGCATCAGCGCCACGGGCGACAGCGCCACGGGCGCCTTCGCCTTCCGCCATCTGCGTGGCAAAAAAGGCACCACGGTGATAGTGGACATGCTGCGCGGCACCGACACACTCACCTTCTATATCCAGCGCGACAAGATACCCATCCACTCGGTAGAGGTCTACTTCATGGAAGACGACACCATCGGATACATCGCCCTGCAACGCTTTGCACGCAATTCTGTCGACGAGTTCCGCAAGGCGGTGAAAGAGCTGCAGCGTCAGGGCATGAAAGCCCTCATCCTCGACCTCCGCGGCAACGGTGGCGGTTTCCTCGACATAGCCTGCGGCCTTGCCAACGAATTTCTCACCCAGGGCAAGCTGATTGTATACCAAGAGGGGAGGAAACGTCCCCGGCAGGACTTCCGCGCCAACCGTTGGGGCTCGTTCCACAAAGGCTCGCTCGTGGTCCTAATCGACGAGCAGTCGGCCTCCGCATCCGAGATTGTCAGCGGAGCAGTGCAGGACTGGGACCGTGGAACCTTGATAGGGCGCCGCACCTTCGGCAAAGGGCTTGTGCAAACCCAGTTTAACCTTACCGACGGAAGTCAGGTGAGGCTCACCACGGCACGCTACTACACCCCCTCCGGACGTTGCATACAGCGGCCCTACGCCAAAGGCAGCGACGACTACGACAACGACCTCCGCAACCGCTACAAAAGTGGCGAACTGTTCAATGCCGACTCCATCCATCTGCCCGACTCGCTCAAGTATCAGACTGCCGGCGGACGCACCGTGTATGGTGGCGGCGGCGTGATGCCCGACATCTTCATTCCGATGGACACCACCCCTTCGACCAAGTTCTACCAAGAGTGCCGACGCAAGGGCATCATCAACCAATTCCCACAGGTGTGGGCAGACAAACACAGGAGTGACCCGCTAGCCCCCGACTTCCTCACCTATCTGAATAATTTCGACACACTGGGTGTCTACTCCGCCTTTATAGCCTTTGCCGCCGAAAAAGGCGTGGTGCGCGACAGCGTGCAGGAGACTTGCAGCGACAGCGTTCGCGCATTCAACGACCGTTTTCTTTCCCTGCAGATAAAGGGCCTGGTGGCCGACCGCCTCTTTGGGCACGGCCACTACTACAGGGTGATGAAGGAACAAGACCATTTCTACAAAGTGGCCGTCGCCACGCTCCGACACGAGGAGCCCCGATGAGGAATAATTGAGCATCAAAACCTTCCATCCATTCCTGCAGCCTTCGTCACAAGTGGCGAAGGCTTGACACTGCCTACCGCCCCTGGTCGCCACCCGATGGCCCACAGCCGTGCCTGTCAGCTTTGCCCACCTCCCACCACTCTCTGTTTTGGGGTGAAACGACGACAAAACGGCATGAAAGGGCTTTGCCGTGCTTTCGCTTTGGCTCCACCTTTTTAGTGCTTAGGTGTCGTGTCCCCAACTGCCTTATGGATAATACCCCTTATGATGTGAAAAAAAGAAAAAGATGTGGCAGAATTTTGTGGGATTCAAAAAAAAGTTGTATATTTGCAAATACTGCGACATATTGTGTCGGAGTGAAATGGTGCTATAAACTAGCATCCTACAATTAAATTGAGAATTGCGAATAGAGAATTGAAAGTTGAAATTAATATATGGCAGAAGAAATAAACATACCTAAAACCACGGTGAATGTCTCGAGCGAATACGGACATTTGAATGCCGTGCTATTGCACAAACCCGGAATTGAAATAGAGCGGATGATACCGGCCAATGCCGAGGAGGCCTTGTTTAGCGACATTCTGAGTAAGCATATCGTCGACAGGGAGTATGCGTCGTTTTCTGGCGTGTTTGAGAAGTGGTGCCAGGTCTATTATGTCGAGGACGTGCTGGCCCAGCTGATGGACAATGACGACGTGCGCCAATATTTAGTGGCGCAGAGCTGCAAGCTGGACAACTGCGATTTTTTGGCAGACCAATTGATGGGACACGACAGCAAGCAGCTGGCCAAGGAATTGATAGAGGGTGTGCCGTTTCATGGCGACACCGACCCCCAGTCGTTCAAGGAGTCGCGTTTCACGCTGAAGCCGCTTTATAACCTGTTTTTCACTCGCGACGCATCGTCGTCGGTGTATAACGAGGTGCTTATCAACTCAATGTCTTTCCCCGTGCGTCAGCGTGAGACGCTGATATATAGGGCTATCTTTGAGTATTATTTCAACACTAAGACGTTCTGTGGCCAGATGGTCAATGCAAGTGCGCGGACTGAGGGCGGCGATGTGCAGGTGGCGGGGCCCGACCTACTCTGTGTCGGTCAAGGCATTCGCACCAACCACAAGGGCATCATGTTTTTGGCAGAGAAGTTTGCCAAGGAGCGTCCCAAGTTCAATATACTGACGCAGGAGCTGCCCCACAAGCCCGATTCGTTTATCCATCTGGACATGGTGCATACCTTCTTGGGTAGCCACCAGCTGATGGTGTACCCCCCCTTGCTGGATAAGACCGGGCTCTTCGCCGGCAAGGCCACGACGCTGATAACATGCGACAATGGCAATATCACCACCAAGGAATATACGAATATGCTGGAGGGGTTGAAGGCCTGCGGCATGGAGATGGAGCCTGTTTTGTGTGGAGGCTACGACACTTGGTATCAGGACCGAGAGCAGTGGCATAGCGGTGCCAACTTCTTTGCCTTGGACGATGGTAAGGTGATAGGCTATGAACGCAACGAGCGGACGATAGACGCGCTGGGCCATGCGGGCTTTGCGGTGCTGGATGCCGACGAGGTGTGCAGTGGCAAGGTGGACATGAAGGATTACGACAAGTTTGTCGTGGCCTTTAAGGCAAGCGAGCTGCCCAGGGCGGGAGGCGGTGCCAGATGCATGACGATGCCGATTAATAGGGATTAGTTGGGATAGAAAGCAGATAATAGCCTGCCTGCCTCTTAGGCATCAAACATATCAAACGTATCAACAAATAAACGTATATATATCAACAAAGACATGAAGAAGTATCATCTGATGAACAACATTATAGGCTGGGTGATTTGCATCGTGGCCTGTACTGTCTACATCCTAACAGCCGAAGCTACCGCGTCGTGGTGGGACTGCGGCGAGTATATAGCCACGGCAACCAAATTGCAGGTGGGCCACCCTCCGGGAGCACCTTCGTTCCAACTGATTGGTAGGCTCTTTTCTATGTTCTCGACACCAGAGAACGTGGCTCATGCCGTGAATGTAATGTCGGCAGTGTGTAGTGGTTTCACTATCTTGTTCTTGTTCTGGGGCATTACGCTGCTGGGCAAGCACCTGCTGCCTGACCCGAAAAATCCCGACATCAAGGATGCCCGCACATGGGGAGTATTTGCTGCCGGTATAGTGGGTGCGTTGGCGTATACGTTCAGCGACACGTTCTGGTTTTCGGCAGTGGAAGGTGAGGTGTACGCCATGTCGTCGTTCTTTACGGCGGTGGTGTTCTGGGCCATTCTCAAATGGGAGGAGCAGGCGGACGACCCGCGTTCGCTGCGTTGGCTGGTGCTGGTATGCTTGCTGGTGGGCATAGCCATCGGTGTGCACCTGTTGAACTTGCTGACGGTGCCTGCCATCGTGTATGTGGTCTACTTCCGCAAGTGGAAGAAGACTACGGTGAAGGGCTTTATCTGGAGCGGTGTTATCTCTGTGGTGCTGCTGGCTCTGATATTGTGGGGCATCATCCCTGGCATAGTGAATGTGGATTCGGCATTCGACGTGTTCTTTGTCAATACGTTGGGTATGCCATTCAACAGCGGTACAATATTCTTCTTCCTGCTGCTGGCTGCTGCAGTGGTGTGGGGATTGTGGTACACTTCACCCAAAAAGAAGAACAAACCTATCATCAATGCCTCTGTGTTGGGCTTTATGATGCTGGTGATTGGCTATTCGACGTTCTTCCTGTTGGTAATCCGTGCCAACACGAATACTCCGCTGAATGAGAACGCGCCGAAGGATGCTGTGGCGATGCGTGCATACTTGGGTCGAGAGCAGTATGGCGACACGCCGCTGTTCAAGGGTCAGTACTACACCGCTGGCGACCCCATAGATGCAAAGGTGGGTTACACGAAATATGTGCGTGGCAAGGACGAGAATGGCAAGGACAAGTATATTGCCGCCTCTTATCAGCAGAAGTTTGTCTACCGCCAGAACCATACGGGCATTTTCCCCCGCATGTATAGCAACGACAACGACCGCCGTCACCCGCAGTTCTACGAGTATTGGGCTGGCAAGGTGCGTGGAGACCACAAGCCTACCTCGGCTCAGAATATCAAGTATTTCAACGGTTATCAGATGGGGTGGATGTATTGGCGCTACTTTATGTGGAACTTTGCCGGACGGCAGAACGACATACAGGGTCATTACTTCAACGACGACGGCACCCGCGACTATATGAACGGCAACTGGATTTGCGGCATCAAGGCTATTGATGAAGCGCGTTTGGGTCCGCAGGACAACCTGCCCGACCACATGAAGGCCAACAAGGCCCGGAACGTGTACTACCTGCTGCCGCTGTTGCTGGGTCTGATAGGCTTGGTGTATCAGGTGATGAGGAACAAGAGGGATGCACTCATTGTGTTTATCATGTTCTTTATGACGGGTATAGCCATTGGCATCTATTTGAACATGCCACCGCGCCAGCCGCGTGAGAGAGACTATGCCTTTGTGGGGTCGTTCAGTTGCTTTGCCATTTGGATTGGACTGGGCGTGATGGCGTTGGCAGACTGGCTGACGCGCCTGCTGAAGAAGGAGAAGCTGTATAAGTTTGTCATGCCGGTGGTGTTTGTGCTGTGTATGCTGGGTGTCCCGGTGTTGATGGCTAACGAGAACTGGGACGACCACGACCGTTCGCAGAAGTATGCAGCCCGCGACTTTGCCAAGAACTATCTGGCATCGGTCGATGAGAATGGCATTTTGATAACCTTTGGCGACAACGACACCTTCCCCCTCTGGTATGTGCAAGAGGTGGAAGGGTTCCGCACCGATGTGCGCATACTGAACTATACCCTGTCGGGAATGCATTGGTATGTAGAGCAGTTGTACAACCGCATCTATGAGTCAGACCCAGTGGCATTCACGTTGCCCAAGGAGTTCTATGGCCTGGGTAAGGACGTGGTGTATATTCAGGATAAGACGAGCGACTACTTTGAGGTGACTGACGTGCTGCAGCTGTTGCGCGAACATCCGGAGAAGTTTAAGGCTCGCAGTGGACGTGGTGAAGAGGTGATAGTGTTGCCAACGAGCCGCTTCAAAATCACGCTCGATATACCTAAGTTGGTGCAACTGGGTGTAATCCCCGCAGAGATTGCCGACCAGGTGGATCCTGTCATCAAGTGGCAGATTACCAAGGGTAACCTCTTCCGCCATGAGTTGATGATACTCGACATTATCGGTACCAACCGTTTCGAGCGCGACATCAATATTATGAATCCGAGTTACATCCAGCGCGTGTTCACCCCGATACGCAGCTACTGTGTGCAGGACGGCATGAACTACAAGCTGACGCCCTATCAGTCGAGAATCAGCCAACCGGTGCTTTTCGACAAGCGCGAGAATAAGTACGCCCTGCAAACTTTCACAGAGGAGAGCTACGACTATTTCATCAACGGCTACAAGGGTGCTGACGGTGAGATGCATCCGCTGCAATGGGGCAACCTGAATGCCGACATTTATGTCGACCCAGTGAGTATCAACATGGGAACGGTGCAGCGTCAGACCTTCTGCGTGGCAGCCAAGGAGTTGCTGGAGAAGGGCGACACGGTGCGTGCTCGTAAGATGCTTGACATGAGTGACGAGTTCTTCCCTGAGAAGAATTTCGTTTACGACAAATACAGCATGATAATGGTCGACCTCTACTGCGATGTGTTCGGCAAGGAGCGTGCTTCCGAAATATGGGACAGCATCTTCAAGTACTACAGTCAGGATATGGCATACTATTCGCAGTATAGCGGAACCCCGAAGGCTTCCGGTGTGGGCAGTGTGTTGCAAGAGTCAGCACAACTGCTGTATGGCTTGCACCAACTGGCAGAGCAGGTGTTGCACGACAAGGACCGTGCCGACCAAGCCATGTCGCTGATGGAGCAAAACGGCTTCCGTATGTAATAGAAACTAGATGATGAAGGGTTCCCGTTCAAAACCTAAGCCTAAGAAAGTCAGCATTACCCTCCCCGAGTGGGAGGGTGAGATGCTGAAGGCGTATGCAAGGGCTCATCGAACCACCTGTCCGGCAGCCGTGCACAAGATGGTGCGTCAGGCTTTGCGAGAGTATAAGAGCGAGCTGAGTGCCTTGCCTAAAGCAGAACCGAAGAACCAACTCAACCTTTTTGATTCTATACAAGTGGATATCTTTAATAACACAGCAAAAGTGGTGGGCGATGAGAGAGGGCTTTCACAGCCCAACAAGCGGTGTGGTAAAGATACAGCTCGAAAACAAGTGAATAAAAAAACATAACACTATGAGACGAATATCCTTTTTCTTTTTTGCGTTGGCACTGACATTGGGAATGGCTGCGCAAGCCCAAGAGTTTATCGAATTGGCTGCCGACGAAACGTTGCCCTTCGAATTTGTCGCCGCTGACGACTTCGAGAGTGAAGACCCCTTTGCCGAGGAGGCAGTGGTGGAGGAGGAGGCAGAGGCTGAGGGAGCCTTTAACCCAGGGTCCACTATTATCGGACATGTCAGCGATGCTCATTCTTGGCACATGTTCGACTACTATGCCAAGGATGGCAAGGAACATGCAGTGGCTATCCCATTGCCAATTATTCTTATCAACGATGGGCATCTTGATGTCTTCATGTCGTCGAAGTTCCATCATGGCCATGCCGACTATAAGGGCTATCGTCTTGTGGGGGGTGGTTTGGAGAAGGAGGAGATTGTGTGTGTCGACGAGAATGGCGAGCTGCTCCTTGACGAGGCTGGCAATGTCGTCAAGCCGATAGACCTGTCTATTACCAAGGTGCCAGCAGCCATTATGATTATTGTGGTCATGCTCATTGTCATCGTTATGATAGCCAAGAAGGGCTACAAGGTGCGCGAAAACCAAGCCCCCAAGGGCTTACAGTCGTTGGTGGAGCTGTTGGTGGTGTTTGTGCGCGACGACATTGTGCGTCCCATGATAGGGGAGAAGCACTACGAGAAGTATCTGCCCTATATGCTTACGTTGTTCTTCTTCATCTTCTTCAGCAACTGCATGGGGTTGATTCCCTTCTTCCCTGCGGGAGCCAACGTGACTGGCAATATAGCCATCACGGCAACGTTGGCCCTTATAACCTTCTTTATCACCAATCTCAGCGGAAATAAGCATTATTGGGTCGACATTTTCAACACACCCGGCGTGCCTGCGTGGCTGAAGATTTTCCCTCTGATGCCCATAGTGGAGTTGGTGGGGGTGTTCACAAAACCCATCGTGCTGATGATTCGACTTTTTGCCAATATGACGGCAGGCCATATCGTCATTCTGGGCTTTGTGGTGCTCATCTTCATTTTCAGCAATACCATTTCTATGGGTGTGGGTGCCGGCGTTTCGGTCATATCGGTTGTATTCAGCGTATTCATCAGTGTGCTGGAGTGTCTGGTGGCATACATCCAGGCCTTTGTGTTTACAATTCTGTCGTCGCTTTATATTGGCATGGCTGTTCACGAGCCCCATCATGCCGAAGCATAGTCCCCGATATTAATCCATTAAAACAATATTAACATGAAATCTATTAAAGACGTAAACTTCAAAGGCCGCAAAGTACTTCTGCGTGTCGATTTCAATGTCCCGATGGACGATAACAAGCGTATCACCGACGACACCCGTATGCGTGAGTCGCTGCCCACCATCAACAAACTGCTTGCCGACGGTGCCGCCATCATCATCATGGCACACTTTGGCCGCCCCAAGAAAGGCGGGTTCGAACCTGAGCTGACGCTGGAGCCTGTCGCCAAATATCTTGAGACCCTCATTGGTCGTCCCGTGCAGTTCACCCAGTCGTTGCTCGGAGAGGGCAAGGTTGAGGATATGGCCAAGAACCTCAAGGATGGCGAAGTGATGTTGCTTGAGAATATCCGCTTCTATCCAGAAGAGACCAAAGGTGGTGTCGAACTGGCCGAACAGCTTGCCAAACTGGGCGACTGCTATATCAACGACGCTTTCGGTGCAGCCCACCGCGAGCACAGCTCCACTGCTGTCATTGCCCGTTTCTTCCCCAACGATAAGTATTTTGGCTTCCTTATGGAGAATGAGGTGCGCAACCTCGAAAAGCTGATGCAGAATCCTCCGCGTCCC
>CAZTVH010000051.1:0-11238 GCA_964616965.1 uncultured Bacteroidaceae bacterium
CCACGGTAGCCATACAGAGCAGCATCGCCATCAGTTTTAGCGTCTTTCTCATTTGGCACCTCCTTCCTGCATAAGTTTTTCTAATTCTTCCCACGTTGTTACATACGTGTTGGAGGAGAGTGGTTCTCCACTTTCAGCGTTGCAAGGCATCCAATGGAATGAATACACGACGGCACACTTGCCTTTTACAAAGGCGAGATGTCCAAACCATGTTCTTATCTCAAAGTCATTTTTCATTAAGATTTGAGGTGTAAGTTCTGTTTTGCTCATTTTGATTCCTTCCTTCATTTTGATTTATTCTTTAATGTTAACCATACTAATCTGTTAAGAGTTGTTGACCCTTTTGGGGCTTTGGGGGTCTTTCGTCAATCAGTGGTTTTTGGGGGTTGGTTGGCTCGACTTGCTGCTGCTTGTCGGGCTTGTCAGCCAGCATCTCAACCGCTACTCTGTTTGTTCTTTCTGCGTATTGCATAAGCATTAATTTTTTGTTCTCGGCTCGAAGGGGATTAATAATAACGAAGAAAGTGGAGCCTTCCATTTTGCCTCATCTCAGATGTGAGGGCTTGGACTCCCTTTGAATGATATTAGTGGATAAGGTTTTATTGAAAACTCCACTTGGATTATGTTATGGGTATAACATACAATCCAAGCGAGTAATCATTCCCTCTACTCCGACTAATATCTTTCTGTGAAAGTGTCCAAGTTTCACATCTGCGGAATAAGCGAAAATGCACTCTTTTCGGCAAGCCATACTTACGGTTTGCGAGTGCAAAGATACAACTTTTTCTTTATATGGAGGAGATTTATTTGATTTTTTTTTAGTATGTAGTGATAAACGGTTGATTTGTAGTAATATTTTGGATGGTTATTTGTATGGTGGTATGGGGTTCGTAGGGTCGGGAATCCACGCTCTCATAACCCATGATTTTTCCAAGTTATCAAGGAACTGGTGCGAAAAGATGGTGATTGAGCCTACCAAATCAGACAGGCAAGTTGCGATAAGCAACCTGTTTTTTTATCCCAACTGCCGCTTAGAGCTTACTCAAGCACCCCCCCTCTGAATCGCGACCATTAAGGAAGCCCTGTGAGCTTACGTGGAGCAATCCAGCCCCCGCCACCAAAAAGATAATCGGGACATTCTTTTAGATGTCCCGATTATTATTGTACTATTGCCATAATTTCATTAACAGAGGCATGATAACATGCCTGAAGAAGATAACACAAAACGTTCTTTAATTTCTCTATTTCTTCATGCCCTAGAATGGCAGATAAAAGTTGTTTGACTCGTCTGTCGGTAAGAATATTCTCATCCTTAGTTAATTTGGTAAACTCCTTTAACGTAGTTGGCAAACCAAAGTCATCGAGTGAATGCCCAATCTCATTAGTACAATCCATAATGAACCTGTCCATTGCTGGATCAACAGTAATGATATGGTGCTTACCGTGGAGATGGGAGTAAAACTTCAAGTGCTCCGTTTGTCCTATGAGTTGAAACTCTCGCAAGTATGACACTCCATGTTTGTCATCGTCGATAATGCCGACTGCAAAGTCATCTCTATACCTTGTTCGCATGACCTTGACAACATTATTGCAACTATGCTGATGGTTAACCCGATTGCCTAAAAGGAATTGGGTTAGCATTGTATCAATAAAGCATTCAGGAATGATATATCCGTAATAATTGCTCATACAAATGCAGCACTATTAAAGAACAGGTCTGTGCCAGAAGTATAAATCTCATTCACCTCCTCTTCTGTAAGTTTTTTGAGGGCATAGCGGGTTGAGTTATCCTTATCACGATAAGTGAAATACATGTTCATTCCCTTACGATACTGCTTGCACATTTCATTAAGGATATATGGGCTATGCGTGGAGAGTAAAAGAGTATTTTCTCGTTTGGAGTCGAACACTTTCTCGCAAAGCCAGTCTACCAGTTGACTTTGAGTGGGAGGATACAGGTTTTGTTCAGGTTCTTCAAGGAATAATTCGCTGTGGTCAGTGTAAAGAAATCGAGTATATCTGTTTTTGAAAATAGTAGACTCCCTTTCGTTAAAAAAAGTATATGTTTTACCTTCTAATACCAGTTCTACATCTTGTTTCTCTATATCAACATTACCCTGATGAAAATACAAATGAATTGGTTTTGGAATAATCTTTTTGTATATTGCATTAATCAAGAAATCTCTTTCAGCTCTTTGTTCTAGGGTTAGTTCCTTCTTTTGAGCCTGTTTGTTGTCTTGTACTGAATGAAGACAATCAATTAGCAAATATAAAGGAACCAACGACTGAAGGCCGCTAGAACTATCTGACAATGGCAGAGGGTTGCCATCTGCTGTAATAATGTTGTCCGTATCGCTGGTGATGTCATAAGAATATGATATACCTAATTGGAGGATATTGTCCTCTACAGGTATGATCTGTCGGGCGGAGTCCCATTCGGAAAGGAATTCAAGTAATCCGTCTCGCACAGGTATTTTCTTCCATTTGGGAATAAAAGAAGCGATGTTGCGTTCGGATGGAATATATTGTATTTTTGGACGTCGAAAATTCCAAATATTTGGTTTCTTATAAAAAGAAAAAACATGATGTTTGTAAGAGAACGAAAGGTAGGGGGATGAATATTCTACATAAGTGTCTCTATTGAAATATCCATTCAGTCCATAATATGCAACAAAGAAATCACGGAAAGCATTAGGTTCTTGAAACATCTTATCAGATTGTGCCAATTGTATTCGTTTCTCCACCCAAGAACAATAACACGCCATCTTCAGAAGAGAACTCTTACCTGAACTCTGCATACCAATGATTACAGCAATGCGGTCGAGGTCTAATTCAGCCTCTTTAATAGGTCCGAAATTCTTGATTTTTAATTGTTTCATTTCAAAATAATGTCAGCAGCAATACGAGTTATTTTATTGCAAAGATACAAAGAATATTTTATACAATAAAGAAACATGCTTTCCCAAATATTAAGAATCATACTTTGGCTATTGTTTTTTGTTTGGTGGCAGAATAAATTATGAGGGGTCAGGAATGAGGTGGCGCAGGTTCCACAACTTCTCCAACTCCTCAAGGGATTGGTGCGAAAAAAAGACTTTTGGGTCTACTAGAAAAAAGGACAACCCATGTGTGGCTGTCCTTTTGTGTTTCTTCTTGTAGGGGAGTATCGTCTAGTCGAGCACTTCGAGGGTATAATTCTTTGTTCCTAGGCCTATTTGGGCGGCATAGTCGACTGTGTGACGGCCATGTTTCTTGTTGATGCGTTTCTTCAGTGGTTCGGGGTTGTTGTCCTCTGTTACGGGTGATTTAAACACTAGGTCCAGACAGGCTTGGTCGAGAGCCACAGGGTCGGTAGAGGCTAGGATGCCCACGTCCTTCATCTGAGGCTCTTTGGGGTTGGCAACGCAGTCGCAGTCGACCGACAGGTTGTTCATCACGTTGATATACAGCACACGCCCTTTCATATAGTCTGCCACTGCCTGAGCCGCTGCCGCCATACTCTCCAGAAAATCGTCCTGAGGAGTAGAGACGACGGCTGAACTCCAACCCGACAGTTTATGGTCGGCATCAGCCTTACGTCCGGCGGTGTGGATAAGCAGCTTGCCATTGGCCGAAGCCACGCCTATCGCCATATTCTTGATAGCCCCGCCGTAGCCTGCCATAGGGTGCCCTTTGAAGTGCGACAGGCAAATCATATAGTCGTAATGAGCCAAATGGTTGCCTACGATGTCGTAGGGGATGTGTGTTGAGTCGCGTACGGGAATTTGAATCTCGCCTTCGGAGTCCATGATATCCACGTCGGCGATGTCGAGGAAGCCATGTTCTTGTATGGCTTTCCAATGCTCGTCGTTGTTGTCGCGGTTGCCCCAGTAGGCACAGTTGCATTCCACTATGGTGCCATTGACTAGGCGCACGAGGTCGCCGATGAGTTCGGGACGCAGGTAGTTGCTTTTGCCTGATTCGCCAGTGGACATCTTCACTGCCACGCGTCCGGGAGTCTGAATGCCGAAATGGTTGTAGATGCGGACTAGCGATTCGGGCGTAATGTCGCGCACCATCACCACTGTCGCCTGTTCGGCGGGGGCTGTGGGCAGGGGTGAAGTCTGTTTGGGATGGTTGCAGCCGCAGAGTATGGCTAGGGCCATTGCGGTGCCGAGGATTGAAAGGTAATGTTTCTTCATAATGATTGTTTGGTTATTGTAACCATATGTATAGCACAAGTGTGACACTGGGGAAACGAAAAAGTGACGTTTTTATTGCGTCGCGATAAAATAGTGGTGAAATATAATGACTATAGCTTAATCTCAGAATTGGCTACTCTCCCCGTGCTGACACTGCTTCGTGCCGCTCCCTATCGTATTCTATTGATTACTACTGCTTTTTAGGTCGTTATCCGCTCTTTGGAGCGGAGATGAGGCGGGCATTGAGTGGATAAGGAGTGGATAGGGGTGGGAGGTGGCAGGAGAGGAGCCAAGGCTTGGTATAAAAGCTTGTCGAGCTATTTGGGTCTATTAGAACGCTTCAATAAGTCCTGCACTGCGTTGGAGTTCGATCCAGGCTGACATGCAGTCGTGAAGGCATTCGGTGTAGGCCTGCTGTATCTCGCTGAAGGTGTGCTGGGCATTGATGAGGTCGAGGAGCGATGTCTCGCCACGGTGGTAGGCGTAGCGTTTGCCTTCGAGCATCTGGCTTGCACCTGTTAGGATGGTGGTGCCGTAGCTTTCGAGGCGGCTGATTGCGGTGGTGTAGCGGTTGTAGGCTTGTATGATTTCGGCCTGCATTTGGCGGCGCACAATGTCGGTCTGCATTTCGGACTGTTGTGCCGAGAGCTGTGCTGAGAGCACTTCGCCTCGGTTGAGGTTGGAGACGGGCAGTGGGATGCCAATGCCTACGGTGTAGCCGACAAACTGGGGGGCAGGGGCTTCTTCGTTCTGCACGCGCGAGTTGAGGCTTACTCCCAATGAGAGGTCGATGTCGGGCATGCGTTCGCGTCGCGCGAGGGTTACCTCCTCTAGGGCCGATGCCGCCAGCTGGCGTTGCTGTAGGAGGTCCATACGCAGGGTGTCGGCAGCGGCGAGCAGTTGGTTGAGGTTGGGGGTCTGACGGGGGGCGACGAGTTGGCCGACGACACCTTGGGTGGTTTGGATGGGTTGCCCCATGATGAGGTCGAGTTGCAGAAGGGTGTTGCGGTATTCGGCCATCAGTGTCAGGTAGTCTTGGTGGGCAACGGTAGCCTCGATGCGGGTTTGGAGAAGGTCGGTTTCGGAGATGTCGCCGGCGGCATAGCGCAGGCTGTCGCTTTGGTAGAGCGATAATAGGTATTGCGCGGCCTGTTCGCCGATGAGGGCGCGGTCGCGTGCCAGCAGGGCATCGAGGAAGGCGAGGGTGGCGTCGGCACGGAGTGTCTGCGCATGGTGGCGTAGCTCTGCGTTGGCGGCATCGAGGTGGCGTTGTGCCACTCGTATGCGTGCGGCGCGCTTGCCCAAGGAGAGGCTTTTTTCGAGGCCGAAGCTGAGCGACTGCCCCATGGCGATGTCCCAGTCGCTGTTGTTGCCGTATTCGGCTGATAGGGTGGGGTCGGTAGTCTTGCGGGCGGTGACGAGGTCGGCCTGCGATATGGAGAGGTCGAGCTGGGCAGCGGCATAATCGAGGTTGCCCTGCATTACGCGGTGGATGTAGGTGTTGTAGTCCAGCTCCTGTGCCACGAGGGTGAGGGGTAGTAGGATGTAGGAGCCGAGCAGGCAGAGGTTGATTATCTTGTTTCTTGAAATGGCCATTTTGAAAGGTGGGGATTTAATTAATACTGATGGGTTTGCCCGACTCCTTGTTTTTTGTCCTTGCGCATCTCCATGAGATAGTAGAGCGTGGGGAGGATGAAGAGGGTGACGATGGTGGCGAAGATGAGTCCGTATACGATGACGGTGGCGAGGGGGCGTTGCACGTCGCTGCCGATACCCGTGGAGACGGAGGCGGGGAAGAGGCCCAGCACGGCCACGGAGGCGGTGAGCAGCACGGGACGCATGCGGTGGGAGGCTCCCTCGATGACGGCGGTGCGCAGAGTCTTGCCACGCTCGCGCAGGTGGTTGATGTGCGATATCATGATGATGCCGTTTTGCATGGCCACGCCGATGAGGGCGATGAAGCCTACGGCAGAGGAGACGTTGAGCGTCATGCCGCGCAGGTTGAGCGCCAGCATGCCGCCGAAGAGGGCGAGGGGCACGACAGCCATGAGCAGGGCGGCTTGGCGCACGCGCCTGAAGGCGAAGATGAGTAGGATGAACATGACCATGAGGGCGAGCGGCACCACCAGGGCGAGACGGCTGAAGGCGCGGTTGCGGTTCTCGAACTGTCCGGCCCAGTGGAGGTGGGTCTTTTCGTGGTCGTATTGCACCTGTTGGGCTATTAGTCGGTCGGCTTCTTCTACGAAGGAGGAGAGGTCGGCACCGCGCAGGTTGATGCGCACCAGGGTGTAGCGGCGCCCCATTTCGCGCATGATGGTGCTGGCACCCAGTGCCATTTGTATGTCGGCAACGGCTGAGAGTGGCACACGCACCCCGTCGGGGGTGGTGAGCTGGAGGCTGCCAATGGCTTCAGGGGTGTTGCGGTAGCGCTCGGCATAGCGGCAGGTGATGTCGTAGACTTTGCTGCCCACATATATCTGTGATATGGCACGACCGCCAATGGCGAGCTCGATGAGGTCGGTGACATCGGCGACGTTGAGCCCGTATTGCGCTATGGCGGCACGGTTGACGGAAATCTGCAGTTGCGGGGTGGGGGGTTCTTGGTCGACGGCGACATCTGAGGCTCCCTTGATGCCTGCCACCACGGAGGCCACTTGCTCGGCGGTGCGGCGGCCTTCGGCTATGTCGTCGGAATAGATTTTGAGTGCCAGGTCGCTATGGGTGCCGGCTATTTGGTCCATGACCATGTCGATGATGGGTTGTGAGAAGCCTGCCGAGTAGCCGGGCATTTGCTGGATGGCAGCAGACATGGCTTCGACCAGCTCGGCCTTGGTGCGTCCGCTCTTCCAGGTGTTGTAGGGTTTTAGCCCCACGCCTGCCTCGATGTGTGAGAGGGAGAAACATTCGGCCCCTTCGTCGTCGCGGCCCAGCTGGGTCATCACATAGGATGTTTCGTCGAACTCTTTAAGCACATGGCGCAAGTCGTCGGCCATCTTTTTCGACTCGTCGATGGAGATGCCGGAGGGCAGCTGCACTTGTACCCAAATGGAGCCTTCGTCGAGGGGTGGCAGGAAATCCTTTCCGACGGTGAAGGAGAGCACCACGGAACCACCAAGAATGAGCAGGAGCGTGGCCAGCACGGCGCGTCCCTTGCCAATGAGTATGCCCACATGGCGGGTGTATTTGTCGTTAAGCCTTTCGAGCCATTTGTTGTGGTATAGCTTGCGGGGTTTGCGGTAGGCCAGGAAGGAGAGCGCCGGGGTGAGCAGCAGGGCGGTGAGCAGGGCTCCGACGAGGGCGTAGCCTACGGTGAAGGCCATAGGAGTGAACAGTTTGCGCTCGACATGCTCGAAGGCAAAGAGGGGCAGGTAGGCAGTGATAATAATGATGGTGGAGAAGAAGATGGAGCGTGCCACCTCGCTGGCGCGCTGCTTCACGTCGGAAGGGGTGAGCTCGCGGTCGGGGTGGCGTTCGCGTTTCTTGAGGATGTTTTCCGTCATCACGATGGCACCGTCGACGAGTATGCCGAAGTCGATGGCACCGAGCGAGAGCAGGTTGGCGGGAATGCCTGTAAGTTTCATCAGCACAAAGGCGACAAGCAGGGCTATGGGGATGGTGACGGCCACCACCAGCGACCCACGGAAGTTGCCCAAGAATATCATCAGCACCACGATGACTAGCAGCATGCCGATGAGTAGGGTGTGGGAGACGGTTTTGAGTGTTTCGCCCACCAGGCCGGTGCGGTCGAGGAAAGGGTATATCTGCACCCCTTCGGGCAGAATTTCGTTGTTCAGTTCGTCGACTGAAGAGTGTATGCGTTCGAGTACTTCGGAGGGGTTTTCGCCACGCAGCATTTGCACGATGCCTTCTACTGCGTCGTCGTAGTCGTGGCTGTCGTCGCTGTAGCCAAGCACGCCCTTGCGTTCGAGGTTGCCGTAGCGCAGTTCGCCTAGCTCTTTGAGGTAGACAGGAGTGCCGCCTACGGTTTTGACCACTATGTCACCCAGTCCTTCGAGGTCGCTAATTAGTCCGATGCCGCGCACCACATAGCTGAGGCTGCCCTCGGTGAGGATGCTGCCGCCGGCATTGAGGTTGTTTTGCTCAATCTTTTCGGTGATGTCAGCGAGGGTGATGCCATATTCGGTGAGCCGTTCGGGAGAGAGTTCTATCTGGTACTGGGTGGTGATGCCGCCGTAGTTGCTCACGTCGGCGACACCCGAAATTTGGCGCAGGTAGGGGATGATGGTCCATTTGTGGATGTCGGTGAGGCTGCGGAGGTCGTGGCTGCCATCGGGACTTTCGACTATGTAGCGGTATATCTCGCCTGTGGGGGCGGTAAGGGGGTTGAGCTCAGGCACGGCATCGTATGGGAGCTCGATGCCCGTCAGCCGTTCGGTGACACGTTGTCGTGCCCAATAGTCGTCAACGCCGTCGTCGAACACCAGTATGACGGTCGAGAGGCCGAAACTGTTCTTGCTGCGCATGGTGACGAGGTTGGGAATGCCGCTGACGGCCCGTTCGACAGGGATGGTGATTTGCTGCTCAATCTCTTCTGTGGCGAGGCCCGGCACTTGGGTAACCACCTGCACGGTGGTGTCGGATATGTCGGGATAGGCATCAATCGACAGCGCGTTCCATGCTATCACACCTGCCGCGCATAGCAGTCCGAAGATGGCGGCGGCCACCGCCTTGTGGTCTATTGCCCATCCTACGAGTTTTTCAATCATGGTTGTAACCTCCTTTTCTGGTAATTAAGGGAGTGGATGTTCGGATGATTGGATAATCAGCTTGTCCGAGCATCCGCCTTTTCAATTCAAATAAATTGCTCCTTGCATAACAATCTCGTCGCCTGCCCTAAGGCCTTTCAGCACCCGCAGGCTGTGTTTGTCGACCGACTGCACCTCGACCGCTGTGCGCACATAGCGGTTGTCGTCCACCTTGCGTAGCACATAGCGGCCATTGTCGGCTTGCAGCACGGCACTTTTGGGGATTACTATACTGGCAGGGTTGTGTATCTGCATTCGCACTTGGGCATACATGTTGGGTAGCATAAGGTGGCGAGGGTTGCTGCATTCGATGATGGTCTGCACCGTGCGTGTCTCAGGGTCGAGAATGCCGCCCACATATTCCACCCGTCCGTGCACAATGCTGTCGGGGCGCGCCACCAGACTCACTTCAACACCTTGTATGTTGCCCACAAAGGGGGCATCCATCTCGCTCACGTTGGCCGTTACCCACACCTTGTCCAAGTCGGCCACCACCACTTTGGCGTCGGCATCTTCTTTCAAGTATTCACCTATCACCAGGCTGTTGCTCAACACCCGGCCATTGATTGGCGAGCGCACCACCATGGGCTGCCCTACCTCTGCCGACTTGATGTCGATTTGGTACTCCTTTGCCACCGCTACGGCATGGCGGTATTCCTCTAGGGCCAGCGTGTAGGCGGTTTTTGCCTCGTCGAGTTCCTTGGCCGATGACACCTTGTTGTCGTGCAGGTCTTGTGTACGGTCCAAGGCCCGCTTTGCCATTTCCATCTCCGATTTGGACTGGATAAGATTTTTCACCACCTCGGCATAGTCCGACGACGAGATTTCGAACAGCGGTGTACCCGCGCGGACAGTCTGCCCCATGCGCACCAGCGAACGTACCACCCTGCCGGCAAAGGGAGCTGCCACTTCGGCATAGGCGGTCGGTATGGCTGTCACCACGCCTGTGGTGGTCAGCATGGTGGAGAAGGCTGTGTCATTCACCTTGCCGCATACCAGACGTGGGGCGATATTGGACGAGGATGGCACCGTCAGAGTGTCGCCTACCACGTCGATAGGGCCGCCTCCCGCCCTCTCTGCAGGGTCTTCTCCACCTGCACATCCTGCTAATAAGGCCGCTGCTAACAGATAATTGAAAAATCTTTTCATAGTATTATTGCAGTAGATTGTTATAAAAGTGTTGATTCTCAAATGTTAATTACTGATTTCCTACATGAGGTAGAGGGTGCAAAAATACGAAATATTATTGAATTGATAGGTATTAATATCGAAAAACAATAATTTTTTATCATTTCATGCATTGAATACTATTGTGTGTGTTTCTTCGTTATCCTATTTGTAATGAAGAAGACTGTTTCAATTATTTGTTTATGCTTTTTGGCCTCAATAACGCTCGTGGCACAGCAACCGTCGGGCGGTTACAACGAAGTCAACGACTGCCTGCGCTTTATGCCGACGCGCGTCACCGACCATGTCCGCACTGTGCGAGAGTACGAGCCATCCACAGTGGTTATGGGTCGACGAAAGCTGTTGAGGACCACCTATTACGACCGTCATGGCTATGAGGTGTGCGAGGGCAGGGAGTACACATACGACTCGCTCGATCGCCTCGTTGGGTGGACTGCGATGGAACGCCGTTGGGACAACGAGAACCAGCGCATGAGGTGGGATACCACTTTCGATGCGCATATCGAATACACGCCAGAGGGGTTGGTCAGCCTCTATCGTTTTATTACTTACGACCGCATCGGCGATGCCATCGACACCACAGTGGTCACCTACCGTCTTGTCCATCTGGTGCGTAGTACCGACAGGGGGATAACGGAATGTGACTATGCCTACACCGAAAGGCCGGCTCCCGATAGGCTGACGGAGGAGGCGACAGATACCTGCCGTTTCCGCCGCGAGTATGACGAGAAGGGGCGGCTGGTGAGGGAACGTTACACCGACGACGTGGGCTCGCGGGGGATGGACAACTACGAGGTGCGCTACGCCTACGACGAGCAGGGCCGCAAACAATATGAGCGGAACTACTTCTATGGAGGCTCGGACTCGCTGGGCTACCGCTATAGCGCATTGGGCGGCGTGGTGGAGAAGTCGGGCAAGGAATGGGCGGAAGGCTTCGAGACGGATATTTTTATCAGTTGCCGCCCTGATGGCTCGCCTTTGGAAAGCACCCACATCAGCTACCTGCAGGAGTGGGACTATGGCGAGAACCCGGAGCAGCGCAGCGTCACCCGCAGGTGGTACGACGCCATGGGCAGCCTCATTCGCGAGGAAGGCCTCGATGG
>CAZTVH010000052.1:0-11167 GCA_964616965.1 uncultured Bacteroidaceae bacterium
ATTCTTGATATGTCAGAAAAAAAGTGTTACTTTGCAAATTCTTTCACGCGCACAATAAATAATATATAATAAGGAAATAGAGAAACATAATATATGAAAAACCTAGTGATAGTAGAGTCGCCCTCCAAGGCAAAAAAGATTGAAGAGTTTCTGGGGGAAGGCTATGTGGTCAAGTCGAGCCAAGGGCATATACGCGACTTGGCGAAAAAGGAGATGAGCATCGACATCGAAAACCAGTACGAGCCCGAATACCAGATTACCGAGGACAAACACAAGCTGGTGGCCGAACTGAAAAAGGCCGTGAAGGATGCCGACGTGGTATGGCTGGCATCCGATGAGGACCGTGAGGGAGAGGCCATCGCCTGGCACCTGCAGGAGACGCTGAAGCTCAATCCTGAAAAGACCAAGCGCATAGTATTTAACGAAATCACAAAGAATGCCATTCTTCACGCCATTGAGAACCCACGTGGCATAGACATGAACCTGGTGGACGCACAGCAGGCCCGGCGTGTGCTGGACCGACTGGTAGGCTATGAAATCAGCCCCATACTGTGGGCCAAGATTAAGCCCGCACTGAGTGCCGGACGAGTGCAGAGCGTGGCAGTGAGGCTGATTGTAGAGCGAGAGGAAGAGATAAAGAACTTTGTCAGCCAGAACTATTTCCGTGTCACTGCGCAGTTCCATCCCGCCAGCGGACGCACACAGGTGTTGGCCGAGTTGAGCCGACGGTTCGACTCTGAGCAGGAGGCGGAGGAGTTTATGAAGAGCCTAGTGGGTTGTTCGTACAAGGTGCAGACTATCGACACCCGACCTGCAAAGCGTTCCCCCGCACCGCCGTTTACCACCTCCACCCTGCAACAGGAGGCCAGCCGCAAGCTGGGATTCAGCGTTGCCCGAACCATGCAGATAGCACAGCAGCTGTACGAGAACGGTTTTATCACCTACATGCGTACCGACAGCGTGAACCTGAGCGACCTTGCCCTGAACATGGCGAAGACAGAAATCACCAAGCTGTATGGCGAGAACTATGTGAAGACCCGCCGCTACCAGACCAAGACCAAGGGTGCGCAAGAGGCTCACGAGGCCATCCGCCCAACGTATATGGAGGACGCTACCATCAACGCCGACGCTGCCCAACGCCGCCTCTATGAGCTGATATGGAAGCGTGCCATTGCCTCGCAAATGGCAGATGCCGAGATGGAGAAGACTACCGTTGACATCAGCATCAGCGGCCATGAGGAGCGTTTCGTCTGCCAGGGCGAACAGGTGCGATTTGACGGTTTCCTGAAAGTATACATGGAGTCGACCGACGACGAATCTGACGAGGATGACAGCACGGGACGCACGCTGCCCAAAGTGGTAGAGGGAATGTTGCTGAACCTCGATACCGCAGAGGCAGCAGAGCACCACACCCAACACCCGCCCCGCTACACCGAGGCAAGCCTTATCAAAAAATTAGAAGAGCTGGGCATCGGCCGCCCGTCGACCTACGCCCCCACTATCAGCACCATACTGAAGCGCGAATATGTAATCAAAGAAGACCGTGAACCCAAGGAGGTGGAATGCACAGCCATAGTGCTCAAAGACGATGCCGTCCACACCGAAAAGCGCGTCGAAAAGTGGGGCTCGGAAAAGAGCAAACTGTTTCCCACCGACATCGGAAGCGTGGTCAACGCTTTCCTGATAGAGCACTTCTCCGACATAGTAGACTACAACTTCACCGCTATGGTAGAGAAGGATTTTGACGACATTGCGACCGGCAAAAAACAATGGCGCAAAGTGGTGGACAAATTCTACATACCCTTCCACAAGAACATACGGCTCACCCAGCAGACGAGCCATCGCACCAGCGGCAGCCGACTGATAGGAGTGGACCCCAAGAGCGGGCGCAACGTGTATGCCAAGATAGGCCGCTACGGCACGCTGGTGCAGCTGGGCGACACCTCGAACGACGAAAAGCCCAAGTTTGCCAGCATGAAGAAGGGGCAGAGCATCGAGACTATCACCCTCGAAGAAGCCTTGGCCCTGTTCGAACTGCCTAGGACGGTGGGCGAATTTGAGGGTCACGACGTGATTGTCAGCATTGGCAAGTTCGGTCCCTATGTGCGGTTGGACAACAAGTTCTACTCTCTCTCCAAAAACGACGACCCATACGAGGTAGACCTCGACCGTTGTATCGAGATAATCAAGAACAAGCGCATTGCAGAGGCTGAAAAAGAGCGTCTGCGTGCCCTTTATCCCCATGTCGTCGGCGAATATGAAGGCATGGGCGTAAGCACAAACATCGGACGCTACGGCCCCTACCTCATCTACCGCAATGAGAACTACCGCATACCCAAACACCTCGACCCGCTGAAACTAACTATCGGAGAAGCCATAGCGATAATAGAGATGTCGGGGGAGAAGAAGCCCCGGGGGCGAAAGAAGAAAAACGAACAATAGATTAAGTATTAATAATTAAGGAGTAGGAAGTAAGCGGCAGCCCTTTTAATTCTTAGTTTTTAATCTTTATTATGTGTTGAAGATTGAGAGTTGAAACTAAGCATCGTCATAGTCAACTACAATGTCAAGTACTTTCTCGAACAGTGCCTGGAATCGGTATTCGGTTCCAATCTGATGTCCGAGGGAGCGACTGGGGATATGGTTGCAACCACCGATGGTACGCGAATACCTAACACCCCAGCCGAAAAAGTCGAACTTGAAGTGTATGTGGTGGACAATGCCTCGGTGGATGGGTCGGTGGAGATGGTGAGGGAGAAATACCCCCAGGTACACCTGATAGCCAACGACGACAACGTGGGATTCGCAAAAGCCAACAATCAGGCATTGCGCCAATGCACTGGCGACCTGATACTGCTGCTCAACCCCGACACGGTAGTGGAACACGACACGCTGCGCAAGTGTGTGGCATTCTTTGCCACCCACCCCGACTGCGGCGGACTGGGCGTGAAGATGATAAACGGGGAGGGCACATACTTGAAAGAGAGCAAACGCGGATTTCCCACACCCGAAGCGGCCTTTTTCAAGATAAGCGGACTGATACGCCTGTTCCCCCACAACCGCCGCATAGCAGCCTACTATATGGGGCACCTCGACGACGAGGCGACCAACCCCATCGATATCCTACCCGGTGCATTCCTCATGATTAGCCGCACCGTACTAGACAAGGTGGGACTGCTTGACGAGTCGTATTTCATGTACGGCGAAGACATCGACTTCTCATGGCGCATCAAGATGGCCGGCTACGAGAACTACTACTACCCCGCCGCCCGCATCATCCACTACAAAGGCGAAAGCACCAAGCACGGCAGTATGAACTATGTGTACACGTTCTACAACGCCATGTCGATATTCGTGCAGCACTATTTCACCGACAGCAAGGCCAGATGGTTTAACATACTGCTGCGACTGGCCATCTGGGCAAGGGCCAGCATGGCATGGATAAAACGGGTGGGGCAGGCCGTGGCGTTGCCTTTGGCGGACTTGGGCGTTGCCTTTGGCGGCTTTGTCGCCATCAAGCATATTTGGGCTACCCACTGGGCGGCCAACGCCGCCTACTATCCACCCCAATACACATGGGTGGTGATTCCCCTCTACATCCTTGTCTTAATGTTGTGCAGCTGGCTGTATGGCGGGTACGAGAAGCCTATCAGGCTTGGCCGCATCATCAAAGGCATGTCCATAGGATGCGGGCTGCTGCTGGTGTTCTATTCTCTGCTTGACGAGAGCCAACGCTATTCGAGAGTATTGCTCCTATTGGGCTGTGCCTGGACATTGGTGTCGACGTTGGGCGTACGCGGATTGCTCAGCCTGCTGCGTGTTCCGGGATTTAACTTGCGCCCTTTACGCACACGTTCCTGCATCATTGTTGGCGGCGAAGAGGAGACGGGACGGGTAAGCCAACTATACCAGTCGATTGGCAACACACACATTGAAACATTTGCAGACAGAGCCCCGGATGTCGTCAGGCTGAACGATGCGATACGCTACTACAATGCCGACGAGGTGATTTTCTGTAGCAAAGACATCCCCATTCAGGAAATAATCGACCTAATGACCCAACTGGGCAACGTGCCAGGCAGGCACCGACAGGTAGAATACAAGATAGCCCCCACCGACAGCGACTTTATCATAGGCAGCAATAGCATACACCGCACCGAAGACCTTTACACCGAAGAGCTGCGCACCATTGCCGACCCGCTGAACCGACGCAACAAACGCCTTTTCGACATGGGCAGTGCCTTGATACTAATCCTTATCTCACCCATACTGCTACCTTTCCAGCAAGACAAACGACACTATTATGCCCATTGCTGGCAGGTGCTCACGGGCAAAAAAAGCTGGGTGGGGACGGCACACGCCAACACGCAGAGCGGTATATTTGCTCCTGAAGATGCCCTGCCACATCGCACCGCCACACTAAGCCCAGAATTGAAACAGCGTCTGCAGCTCCGCTACCTACGGAACTACAAGCTCTCCACCGACCTGCAAATCCTCATCAAAAACATTTTCTCCATATAGCCCCACACCATGAAACATACAACGACAATACTATTACTACTGCTTGCAACAATAGCCGTGCAGGCACAACGCATACATGGCTATGGCTTTGCCGGTGCTATCACATCACAGGTGGAGGGTGACGAACTGAAAGGGTTCGACCATTGGGGCCTGACAGGAGGCGTTGGTGCCATTGCCGCCCTTGACGACAACGACACATGGACTCTGGCGGTAGAGACAGGCTATTCTTGTCTCGGAATATACAACCAAAAACATAATCACGAAAACTTTTATAACATCAGGCTCAACCTCCATTATGTCGACATCCCACTGACTGTCTTCTTCCATGACCACTATGGAGGGCTACGCATAGGATTAGGGTTGGTATACAGCCGTCTGGTGCGCCAACCACACGACACTATTGTATACAACCCCAACTATTTCATTCCCGATACTACCGACATGTCGTTTCTAAAGAACGATTTGGCACCTGCGATAGAATTCAGATTCAACATCTGGAAAGGGCTTCAGTTTAGTGCTCGCTACCAATACTCCATGATTCCCATCAAGCGCGACTGGCACTACGAATTAGCAGGCAAGACCTTTTCCAACAACTTCTATGGTTCGTCTGTCGCCATCCGCCTGCTTTGGCAGTTTGGTGAGGATAACCGATATGGCAATTCGAAACCTTACAAGAAAAGAAGGAGATGATGAAGAAAGCGGTTTTCCCAGGATCGTTTGACCCCTTCACCAGCGGGCATGAGTCAATAGTGCGTCGTGCGCTAGCATTGTTTGACAAGGTGTATATCGCCATTGGGGTCAATACCGACAAACAATATATGTTCACACCCAAAGAACGCCAGCAACGTGTGCTAGACACATTCCCCAACGAACCCCGCATCGAGGTGCTGACCTATTCCGACATGACTGTAGACCTCTGCCACCGTATTGGGGCACAATTCATCCTTCGTGGCATTCGCAACGCGAAAGACTTTGCCTACGAGCAGACGGTAGCGGCTGTCAACCATACTCTAGACCCCTCTATCGACACCATTATCCTGCTCTCAGACACCGAACACCAGGACATCAGTTCGACGTTGGAACGAGAACGTCTGGCCCACCAAACCCCTCACATTGTTTAAAGGGTTCTCTACGTTGGATAGTTAAAATGTTTGCTCAACCATAAAACACTAAAACCTTTAAACCTTTTAAACTCCATACCCCATAGACCATAGCAACACGATACTCGACTCCAATGTCTCTTACCTCAAGGGCGTGGGACCCAGTAAGGCAGACATTCTC
Organism: uncultured Bacteroidaceae bacterium; assembly: GCA_964616965.1. Lineage (GTDB taxonomy): Bacteria > Bacteroidota > Bacteroidia > Bacteroidales > P3 > Colimorpha. Next base: position 5,803 of record CAZTVH010000052.1, read on the forward strand.
GCCAAAGAATTTGACATACACACCTATGGCGACTTGTTGAATTATTTCCCCTTCAGGATAGTAGACCGCTCACATGTCAGCACCATCGACAACTTCAACGCCGACGAACCTTACCTTGTCTTCCGGGGCCGTATCACCGACCTGCATACTGTCACTTCGGGGCATTCCACACGAATGGAGGCCACATTTACCGACGGTACCGGCACCATGATGCTGGTGTGGTTCCAAGGCCTCAAATGGATTAAAGACAGCCTCAAGCCCGGTTCTATATACAACGTGATGGGCAAGCCCTCACTGTATGGCTCTGTTCTACAAATAGTCCACCCCGACCTAGAAGCCTCCACCCTATACGACGAACGCCCTACTCATGCCTTCCTGCCCATATATCGTACAACTGAGAAAGCGAAAAACCGTGGTCTAGGCACCAAAGCCATCGCCCGCATCACCAGCACACTACTACAACACATACCCAAACAGCTGCCAGAAACACTGCCTTCCACCATAGTAACCAAATATCATCTGATGGAACGCGGCACCGCATTGCGTTCCATTCATTACCCCAATACCCTGCAAGAATGGCAACAAGCCCTGCTGAGGGAGAAGTTTGAGGAACTATTCTACCACCAACTCGACTACCAATATAGCCGCATCAGTCGGCGGCAACACTCTGTGGGTCGCGTTTTCGGCATCGTGGGCAGCCATTTCAACGAGTTCTACAACAAGCACCTCCCTTTCCCCCTCACTGGGGCGCAAAAGCGTGTCATCAAAGAGATACGCGCCGATATGCGCAGCGGACGACAGATGAACCGCCTGCTGCAAGGCGACGTGGGCAGCGGCAAGACCCTCGTGGCTCTGCTCACCATCTTGATTGCCCTCGACAACGATTGTCAGGCTTGCCTCATGGCTCCTACCGAGATATTGGCAACACAACACTTTGCCAACTTCCAGAAGTTGCTTGCCAACCAAAACATACAGGTAGAGCTGTTGGTAGGCTCACTCCGGGCAAGTCAGAAGAAAAAGATAAAGCAACGCCTTGCCAATGGCGAGATAGACATACTCATCGGCACCCATGCCCTCATCGAACCCAACGTCCAGTTCCAACGGCTGGGCTATGTGGTCATCGACGAGCAACATCGTTTCGGCGTGGAGCAACGCTCTAAACTATGGGGCAAAAGCGACATTCCACCACACATCCTCGTCATGACCGCCACCCCCATTCCTCGCACGCTTGCCATGACACTCTATGCCGACCTCGACTGTTCCGTCATCGACGAACTACCCCCCGGTCGCCAACCAGTCATCACCACTCACGGCACCGATGCCAACCGTGCCCAACTCTTCCATTTCATGCGACAAGAGATAGCTAAAGGCCGACAGGTGTATGTGGTCTATCCTCTCATCAACGAGAGCGAAAGTCTCGACCTCAAAGACCTCATGGACGGCTACGAAAGCATCTCACGCAGTTTTCCTCAGCCACAATATCAGCTCAGTATCGTCCACGGACAGATGCCTGCCGATGCTAAGGCGTATGAGATGGACCGTTTCAAGCGGGGAGAAACGCACATCATGGTCTCTACCACCGTCATAGAGGTGGGGGTGGATGTGCCCAATGCCACTGTTATGGTAATTGAAAACGCCGAACGGTTCGGTCTTAGCCAACTTCACCAATTGCGTGGCCGCGTGGGGCGTGGCGGAGGACAGTCCTACTGCATCCTAATGACCAAAAACGACCTCAATCACACCAGCCAACAACGCATTCAGACTATGTGTAGCACCACCGACGGCTTTGCCATAGCCGAAGCAGACCTGCGTCTGCGAGGGCCGGGCGACCTGCAGGGGTTGCAGCAGAGCGGTATGCTCGACCTTAAACTTGCCGACCTCGTCGACGACGAACCACTCGTATGCGCCACCCGCGACGAGGTGCATAACCTACTTGCGACTGACCCCGACTTGCTACATCCCGAAAACAGCATTCTCCGCCAATATATCATCAAGAGCAACAACCATCCCCATTGGGAGAAAATCAGTTAATCCAACCAACATGCAACTCAAAGCCCTTCCCACTGCATCCCTATCCTCTGGCGAACTGAAACTATACGCCTATCCCGACGACATTCCCGACACTCCTGTGGGATGCGTCGAACTCTACAACTACGACCCCGTAAACCGCCGTGCGGCAGTGGGGCTAGTCGTCTCCAACGAATATCGGCGCCGTGGCTACGGCACCGCCATGATACAGGCACTCACACAATTCTGTACCAACAATACCTCGCTCCACCAAGTCTACGCTGACATTGCCGCCACCAATACTCCAAGTATACACATCTTCCAAAGTGCAGGCTATCAGCATTGCGCAACCCTCCGCGACTGGGTGGTCCGTTCCAACCACTATATCGACACCTACCGTTACCAACTAATACTCAACTAAACCATGAAACGCATCTACATCATCGTAATTGTCATTTGTGCCCTCATTGGAGCCGCCATAGGCATTGGTTACCTCGTTATCAACCAGCGCGTCACCGTCTCCGACACCACCCGCATCTACATCCCTGACAATTCCGACTACCCATCGCTAGTCGACACTCTCGACACCCATCGCTGCCTATCCTCCCACACCTGTTTCAACACGATGGCTCGCCTTCGTGGACTTACCAAACATGTGAAGGCAGGAAGCTACATTGTCACCCCCAACATGCGCACCATTGCACTTGTTCAAAAGCTCTATTCGGGAAGCCAAGACCCCGTCCGCATCACTATCAACAAGTATCGTACCCTGAGCGACCTTTGCCAATTCATGGGTTCCAAACTTGAGTTCGATGCCGACAGCCTACTTGCCCTACTCACCGACACTGCATTCTGTACCCAATACAAACTCACTCCCCAGACCAGCATTGGCATGTTTCCTCAAAACACATACGAATACTACTGGACCATCAAACCCGCCAACCTGATAGAACGTATGTACTCTGAATACGAACGTTTCTGGAGCGAACGCGACAGCCACCTATCCGACTTAGGCCTTACACGCGAGCAGGTACTCACCATCGCCTCTATCGTTGAAGAGGAAACCAACTGCAACGAAGAGAAACCCGACATAGCATCGGTCTACCTCAACCGCCTCCGCATCGGCATGCCCTTACAGGCTGACCCCACCGTCAAATATGCAGTTGGTGACTTCACTATCCGACGAATCAGAGGTGACATGCTCAAGATGGACAGTCCCTACAACACATACCTCCATGCCGGACTGCCCCCAGGGCCTATCTGCATACCCTCTGCCGCCTCTATTGATGCGGTGCTAAAAAACAAGAAGACAGACTACCTATATTTCTGTGCCAAAGAAGACTTCAGTGGCAGGCACAACTTTGCAGCTACCGTTGGTGAACACATTGCCAATGCCCGAAAATTCCACAAAGCACTGAACGAAAGAAACATCCATTAATACACTTGGTTTTCCATACAAAACAAGTTGATTTGGCCCATAGCCACCTCCTCAATGTGCTAAATGAAAGGCAGGCAAACTCATTTTGCTATACAAATAACAATCACATAATCAGAAATAAACAAATTTAAAGCATTTTTTTTCTTGTCAATTACAAAAAAAGTAGTACTTTTGCAATTGGGTAAGTCTTATACGACCAGCTCCCATTGAATCCCCCAGGGTAGGAATACAGCAAGGGTGTTTGGTTGTAGCGGTGCGATATAAACAGCTTACCCTTTTTTTATGTGCCTATGTCAACTACCGTTATTATAGCTTACGCCCTCATCATCGTCGGTATCATTGTTTGGGCCGCACTCATTCCGAGCAGGCGTCATGTCAGTCCCAAAACGATGAACTACATCACCATCTTTGGTGGTGCCTTTCTGTTTGCATCCTGCTTTATCAACCTAGTACCCCACATGTTCTTAGGCGACGAACCGTACCGCTTCGTAACACCTGGCATCCATTTCAAGATTGCTGCCGCCGTTATGCTGGGATTCATCATCCAACTGCTGCTGGAGCAACTCACCAAAGGTGCCGAACACGGTCACAACCACTGTCCCTGCTGTGAAGAGGAAAAAGAGGCCGAAGAACACCACCACGAGCATCATCAACATGAAGGCCATTGCCACGACCACGCGGTCCACCCTGTCACCGGACTCATCATCGGCCTCAGCATCCATGCCTTCCTCGAAGGTATGCCCATGATTGACCTCGACGGCGACATCCACCAAGGCCTTCTCTACGGCATCGTGCTCCACAACATCCCCATTGCCCTTGTGCTGGTTGGTCTGTTTATGCACAACGGCTACGGCTTCTGGCGTAGTCTGGCGTTACTTGCCGTCTTCGCCGTGATGACCCCCCTAGGCTCGCTCTGCAACCTTTATCTTATGCCACAGAACGAGATGTTGCAAAGCCTCCTGATGGGTGTTGTCGTGGGCATACTGCTCCATGTGTCGGTAAGCATCCTCTTCGACCACGACCACAACAATTTCTCTTGGGGCAAATTTGCACTCATACTCGTAGCCTTCGTAGCAGCCTACTTCACCCCAGGCTGCCCCGAAATCTACCCACTATTTTGATTTATAATTTTCAATTCTCAATTCTCAATTTTCAATTAGAAAATGACCACCGCCGAAACCATCAAAGACCTCATAAGCCGCAAGAACGCGCTACATCGTTTCCTGAATATCGACACCCTTGTGTCGCAAATAGCCGAAGAAGAACAAAAGACCGAAGCCCCCGACTTTTGGAACGACCCCAAGGAGGCTCAAAAGGTCATGAAGACTATCCAAACAAAAAAGGCTTGGGTCAACGCATTCCGTGAAGTTGAGAGCAGTTGTGGAGACCTGCAGGTGCTAGGTGAGTTTTTTGACAGCGGCGACGCGACCGAAGAAGAGGTTATCGAGCAAATCAACATCACCCAGCCCCTAGTCGAAGCCCTTGAGCTGAAAAACATGCTTCAGGGCGAGAGCGACCGTTTCGATGCCGTCCTTTCCATCAATGCCGGCGCGGGCGGTGTGGAGGCACAGGACTGGGCGGAGATGCTCATGCGTATGTACATCCGTTATGCCGAGACACACCACTACAAGGTGGCCATCTCCAACAGCCTCGACGGCGAAGGTGCCGGCATCAAGAGTGTCACCATGCAGATTGAGGGCGACTATGCCTTTGGCTATCTCAAGAGCGAGACTGGCGTTCACCGCCTCGTGCGCGTCAGCCCCTTCAATGCCCAAGGCAAACGCATGACCTCCTTCGCCTCCGTCAGCGTCACCCCGTTGGTCGACGACACTATCGAAGTCGTCGTCGACATGTCGCGCCTCTCCTGGGACACCTTCCGCAGCGGCGGCGCCGGCGGACAGAATGTCAACAAGGTCGAAT
>CAZTVH010000053.1:0-10971 GCA_964616965.1 uncultured Bacteroidaceae bacterium
AGATGCCGTATATGTGCTTTAAGAAAAACATTGAATTAAATTTAAACAGCTTCTAATACCCGCCTCTATGCTGAAAAGGGGCAGTGCCGCTCGGCTCTGCCCCTTTTCAGCACGACACAAGACGGCTGCCGCCATTATATCTCGATATTCTTCTGATACACCACCAGCGTCCCGCCAACAACCTCAAACTCGTTGCCCAAAGATTCGTTGAGCGTGCCCTCCCACAGCCAGTTGAGGCAGCGGTTCTCTATCGGGTAGCGCAAGCCTTTCACACTTACGGGTACGTCGGGCGTGAGCGAAAATATCGACACCTGCTCCCCCCGATACGAAGCGAAACTCTTCTTACCCAATACCGGATGGAATATTCCACAGTCCGTCACCATGCGCAACTCAATATCCGGAAACTCCGTCGCATAGTATGCCAACAGGCTGATATTGCCTAGCGTATGGTCCTCGCGCAAACCTGTTGCCCCCAAAATGTCGACACACAGATTGTCGCTGCCCGGCTTTCCTTGAGCCTGTTCAACGGCAAAATGCAATGCCTTCGACAAATCGTTGCTTTCCTGCTCCGACACAACCTTACGCACCACATCCAATCCGGCCAGCCGCGCATGTTCGAGCATGTCGGTGTCCAGCGAATCGCCGTCACCCACCACTGCCACCTGACGCTCCTGGCCGCGCCTCGACCGGCTCCACCACCGATAATAGTTATTGAATGCCCCGTCGCAACAGACCACCCTGTCCGCCACGGACAACAACGTCACGGGCAACTTTGCCGTTGGAAACTGACCATTTGCTAAAATAATGATATACATAATAATTTAATTATACTCATAAATCGTTTGTGTTTGCAAAGATACGTTTTTTTTCTCATTCGCTGGAAAACCGCCAACACGCCCCAACATGCCTCGCCTTCAACTCACACTATTTCAAGGCGCGAAGGCTTTCCGCTACAGAGTGGTTTCCGCTGTTCGCCGATTCATCTCCGCACTTGCCCCACTACATCTCCGCTCTAGGGAGCGAATAACGAATAATATACCACTGGTTTACAACATAACATAAGAAGAAAAAGGATAATATCCGTTTGCCACCTTTTGGAATGGCCCGACACATTCTGATGAACAGGAACAAGGGCAATAGGAGGCGGTGGAAAAGCGATTTTGAAACGATAAAAAATATTAAAAATGGGGAAAAACATAAAAAAATGCTGCCTCATTTAAAAAAAAACTATATTTTTGTGTGTTATTTGTTATGCAATAAATAGTGGTACTATTGTACATAAAGACATATCCGTCAAAGCAATACCACTTTTTATCATTCAAATGGAAATAATGATTAAGGATAAATTCATACGTTTAACTAACAAATATATTAACATGAAAAAAATCTTACGATGCTTGACTCTCATCGCTGCGCTATGCGTAGGATGGAGTGCGAATGCACAAGGTCTTGGAGTATATGAATACTCCACAGGCATTGATGCAAACAAATGGATTACGCTGACCGAGTACACCGACGTATCGGGCACTGGGTCGGGCGACAGTTGGGCTTCGAGCGTTATGAATATTGGGTTTAGCTTCCCATTCGGGGACAATGTCTACACCCAGTATTCGGTCAATTCGGACGGCAACCTGCGCCTGGGTTCCACCGTCACGGGGTCAAACAACTACTCGACTCCGTTCAGCTCGACTGCTGCTAACACCAACAACCCGAAGATTAACTTCTTCGGCTGCGACGGATACTTGGTGTCTGGCACCCACTACATCCACTCGCAGAACTTTGGCGACACCCTGCTGGTTGTCGAATATTGCCTAGGCCCTTACAGCAGCACCTACCGCAACAACCAGTTCCACTGGCAGGTGCACCTGTACAGCAACGGCAAGATTGAGGCGGTGTTTGCCTCTGCCTCGAACCTCAATTCGTCCAACTCACACTACATGGGTATCTGTGTAGATGCCACCGACGGCTGGATTATCAACAGCTCGCGCGAGGCAACCCACTTCACCAACGGCACAACCACTACCTATAGCTGGAGCAGCACCACATGGCCTGCCCCGAACACCTACTTCACCTTCAAGATTGCCACTTGTCCGTGTCCTTCTCAGATTGTTGTAAGCAACATCACTACATCGTCGGCCACTTTCACCTTCTCTCCTGCTGGCACTGAGACCGCTTGGATTGGAAGCATCACCGACGGTACCACCACCCTTAGCATGCCCTTGACCGACACGATGCTCACCGTGCCGATGCTTACCCCCAATACGGAGTATACCGTCAGCGTGCGTGCCATTTGCGGCGCGGGCGATACCAGCATGGCTCAGACCACTACGTTCCGCACTCGTTGCTTGGCATTAACCGCCGCCGACCTACCTTATACCGAAGATTTCGAGTCGTACGGCACCGGTAGTAGCAACCCTATCAACCCCTGCTGGACCAAAGGAACCAACGGCAGTACTGCCTACCCCTATCCCTATTCCTCTGCAGCCATTAACGGTTCAAGGGGCCTCTATTTCTATGGTTACAAACCCTCATCGGCCACAGGCACTCAGATTTATAGCTATGCCGCCCTGCCCGAACTGGCACCGTCACTCAATGCTGCGAGCTTGACGCTGCGCTTCAATGCCAAACGCTACTCTACCACCACCGTTTATTACCGCTCGCTGGTACAGGTGGGCGTGATGACCGACCCCACCGACATCAACACTTTCGAAGTGGTTGAAACCATCAACCTCACATCCCTGCCCGCTTCGACAGTGGTAGACAACGAAGTAAATCTTTCCAGCTATACCGGTAACGGCAAGTTTATCGCCTTCTGTGTACCACCGGTGGACACCTCTACCTCCTATAGCTACAACTACATATATTTGGACGATGTGGAACTGTTTTTGACTCCCACCTGCCCCCGTCCAGCCAATATCGTTGCAAGCAACATCACTTCCAACTCGGCCACTATCACCATCACACCTGAAGGCAGTGAGACCACCTGGTTGGGCATCCTTTCTGATGGCACCACGACCACTACACAAACCTTCAACAGCCCGGTAGTGAACCTGTCGATGCTTACCCCCAACACAGATTACACCATCACCGTGCGTGCCTTCTGCACTGTGGGCGACACCAGCGAGGAGCGCACAACCACGTTCCATACCGACTGCGTGCCCCTAACCCTTGCCGACCTGCCCTATACTGAAGATTTCGAGGCCTACGGAAGTGGCTCCACCTATCCCATCAGCCACTGCTGGACCAAGGGTACCAACAGCACTACCGCCTACCCCTATCCCTCATCTACTGCCGCAATCAATGGCTCGAGAGGCCTCTATTTCTACGGCTACAAGCCTTCGTCAGGCACACCCACCTACAGCTATGCCGCTTTGCCTGAACTGGCATCGACGGTAGACCTGTCGGGCCTGACCCTGCGTTTCAACGTCAAGCGTTATTCGACCACAACGGTGTACTATCGCTCACTGCTGGAAATAGGCATCATGACCGACCCAACGGATTTCACCACTTATCAACCATATGGGACGATCAACCTCACACCGCTGGCCTCTGGTGCGGTGAGAAATGTGGAAATAGACCTTGGTTCCCTTTTTGCCAACTATTCGGGCAACGGGAAATATATCACTTTCTATGTCCCTGCTGTAGATACCAGCACCTCCTATAGTTACAACTACATATATTTGGACGATGTGGAACTGCTGGCCACGCCCACCTGCCATCGTCCGTATCCTGCCGTGGCAGAAAACATCACCAACAACTCTGCCACTATCCACTGGACCTCATATGGCCCCACCGACAACAACTTTGTGGTGGCCTACGGAAGAGGCAGCGACCCCAGCTTGATGACAAGCATCGAAGTCAACGACACCATCACTACGTTGACTGGCTTAAGCGAGGCTGCAACTTACAACGTGTTTGTGAAGACCGTTTGCTCTCCTTTAGACATGAGCGAATGGAGCATTGTGGCCTCGTTCACCACCCATCAGTCGCCCATCGTTGTCAACACTGCCAACCCGTTCTTCGAAAACTTTGAAAACGAACCAGCATGGGTAATAGCCAACGGTAGCACCAACAAATGGTATATTGGCAACGCCGTCAACAATGGCGGTGAAAACTCGCTATATATCTCCAACAACAGCGGCGTTTCGAACACCTACGGCACGTCCGCCGTACAATGGTCGTTTGCTCAAAAGGCACTGAGTCTTGCCGCAGGCGACTATGTGGTCAACTTCGACTGGAAAGCCTATGGCGAGGGCAACTACGACTATCTGCGTGCCTTCTTGGTGCCTAGCGACGTAGTGCTGACTGGCGACGTGAGCCCCACTGGCGACAGCCCCTACAACTTCCGCAGCGTGACTCCTGCAGGCTGGATTTCCCTCGACGGAAGCAGCAAACTGAACTTGGAGTCTTCGTGGCAGCATCGCACCGACACCGCCACCATCACAACCGCTGGCAACTACAACCTAGTCTTCCTCTGGACCAACGACGGTAGCGGCGGCACTCAGCCCCCTGCAGCCGTCGACAATGTGAAGGTGCAGTACATGCCTGCCAACGCCACTACGGTCATCCTTGCCAATGCCGACCCGACGATGGGATACACCATCCCCGAACCGGGCAACTACTACTTTGCAGCTGGCGACACCATGCGTGCCACCGCCATGCCCTACATCGGACACCAATTTGAATACTGGGAATTGAACGCCGGTCTCATCCACGACTCCATCACCGTCAATCCCATCGCCCAAGTGGTGCCGTCCTATATGGCAAACATGTCGTTCAACGCCACAGCCCACTTCTCACCAATTATCTACACTGTGACCGTGGCAGCCAACAACCCGTTGATGGGTAGCGTCACGGGGTCTGGCAGTTTCACCTACAATAGCGTAGACACGCTGACAGCCATACCTAACAGCAGCTTCCGCTTCCTGCGCTGGAGCGATGGCGACACCAATGCCACACGTTATCTGACAGTGACGAGCGACACCACGCTTACCGCCATCTTCGACTACATGCCTGTGACGGTTATCCTTACCAACGCCAACCCCACTATGGGTACCACCGTTCCTGCTCCTGGCACCTACACCTTCAATGTTGGCGACACCATGGGCGCACTTGCCATTGCCAATACTGGCTACCACTTCGACTACTGGACGGTCGCGGCTCTCGGTCTCACCGACACCATCACCCTCAATCCCATAGCCGATGTAGTACCCGCTTATCCGGCAGGTGTAACCTTCGACATCACCGCGAATTTCGCACCTAACGTGTACACCATCACTGCCACTTCGGCAAACACCACGATGGGTACCGTTACCGGCGGCGGCAGCTATGCCTACGGCACTACTGCCACGCGGACCGCAACACCTGCCACAGGATACCAATTCGTGCAGTGGAGAGAAGCTGATACCCACGCCACGCGTACTATCACCGTCACTGGCGATGCCACCTACACCGCCACCTTCGCTCCCAACACCTACACCATCACCGTGCTGGCCAACAATGCTCTGCTTGGCACCGTGACGGGTGGTGGCACCTACACCTATGGAGCTACTGCCACGCTGACAGCCACAGCTGCCACCAACTGCCACTTTGTGCAGTGGAATGATGCTAACACCAGTGCTTCGCGTACCATCACCGTCACCGGCGATGCTACCTACACGGCAACGTTTGCCTATGATCCTCTCACTGCCACTCTGGCTGTGAACGACACTACTATGGGTACTACCAATCCTGCTCCTGGCACCTACACATTCAATGTAGGCGACACTTTCACCGCCACGGCTATTGCAGCCGCAGGCCATAGCTTCCAGACATGGTCGATACCCGGTGTCACGCTGCCCAACCTCACCGACAACCCCCTCAGCATGGTTATTCCCGCCGAAGTTGCAGGCATGAGCATCAACGTCACTGCCCAGTTTGCCATCACCAGCTACACCATTAACGTTGTGGCTAACGACAGCACTCGCGGCACCGTCACTGGCTCGGGCACCTACATCTATGGCACCACAGTGACTATCTCCGCCACACCCGCACAGCACAACTACTTGCTGCAATGGAGCGATGGCGACACCAATCTCACCCGTACCATCACGGTCACCCACGATGCCACCTACACTGCTCTCTTCCGCACCTTGCCGCAACACGCCGTGACCCTCAACGCCACTGTTGGTGGCACAGTCACCGGCTCTGGCGTATACTACGAAGATGACATGGTCACCATCACCGCCACTCCCGACGAGTACTACGCATTCGTCAACTGGGTTGATGCCGACAACAATATCGTCTACACCGAACCCACTGTCACTTTCCCGATGGGTACTGCCAACATCGTTCTCACCGCAGTGTTTGAACAGGTTGTCTTCGAGGCCACCCTCGATGTCACCATCAACAACATCGAATGGGGTCATGTACTCATCAATGGCGAACGTGCCGACCGCTACCACGGCCACACTGGCGACACCGTCACCCTGCAGGCTGTGGCACACGATGGTTACCACTTCGACTACTGGGAAGGCGTACATCCTATTGAGGACTCCGAAATTGGCGAAACTGTCACCATCGTCCTTGCCGAACCTGCCACCGACATCTCCTGCTTCTTCGCTGAGAATGTCGGCATCCGCGACATCGCCGAGGATAACACTATCATCTACACCAAGCACAACAACATCGTGGTCAGCGGTGCCGAGCAGCAGACCATCCGCGTCTTCGACGTGGTAGGCCGCCTCGTTGCACAGCGCAGCAATGCCGCCGTCGAAGAGACCATCCCGATGCCCGCCACGGGTGTCTATCTGGTCAAGGTCGGCGACCGTCCTGCCCGCCGTGTCGTTGTCCGCAAGTAGACACATCTCTGGTGGTATACACATGCCACCTTCCAACCCAGAAGGCCGTCCGCGAACGCGGGCGGCCTTCTTTTTTACAAAAACTCTCACTAATTCATTTTTTTTGTGTATTTTTGCAATTCCAAAACTAAGCCTATACTGACAATGGACGAGATAATCACCTTTCTCAACAGCTGCGTGTGGAGCTGGCCCCTCGTGGGGTTGTGCCTGCTCGGCGGACTGTACTTCTCATTTGGCACACGATTCGTGCAGATACGCCACTTTGGCGAAATGGTGCGTCTCCTTTTTGCCAACGATAAGTCGAAAAAGGAAGGCATCAGCTCCTTCCAAGCTTTCGCCCTCGCACTATCAGGACGTGTAGGCACAGGCAATATCGTAGGCGTGGCAATGGCTATCGGCTTCGGTGGGCCTGGTGCCATCGTGTGGATGTGGATTATCGCCTTTTTCGGCGCAGGCACCGCCTATGCCGAGGCCTGCCTGGCGCAAATATACAAACAGCGTCATGGTAGCGAATTGCGTGGTGGTCCGGCCTACTATATCGAGCGGGGGCTCAACTGCCGCTGGCTTGCCATCCTGTTTGCCGCCGTCACGGTGCTGGCTTGTGCGCTCTGCCTACCACCCATCCACAGCAACAGCATCTCCATGTCGTTTGCCACCGCATTCCATGTCGCCCCTTGGATAGTGGGAGCCTGTGTGGCTGTGCTCATTGCCCTAGTTGTACTGGGTGGCGTGAAACGTATCTCTGCCGTGGCCGAGGTTGTCACGCCCTTCATGGCCATCGCCTATATCGTACTCAGCATTGTAGTACTCATCGTCAACGCCCATGCTGTGCCTGCAGCCTTACACGATATGATTACCAGTGCCTTCGGCATCCACGAGGCCTTAGGCGGCATCATGGGGTCGGCCGTGGCTTGGGGCGTTAAACGAGGCATCTACAGCAACGAGGCCGGACAAGGCACCGCGCCCATCGTAGCCGCCGCCGCCAAGGTAGACCACCCCGTGAAGCAAGGTCTGGTACAAGGCTTCTCCGTCTATGTAGACACCCTTCTTGTATGCACCGCCACGGCGGTGATGCTCCTTGCCACCAAATGCTACAACGTCATCGACCCCTCTACCGGAAGCTACCTCGTGCAGTCGCAGGTGGCCGATTTGGGGCAACCCAGCGTGGAATACACCATTGCCGCCTTGGGTACCTTATTGGGGCGTAACGTTGGTGGCATCGTCATCAGCATCACGCTGTTCTTCTTCGCCTTCACCACCGTCATGGCCTACTATTATTATGCCGAGACCAACTTAGTATACCTCTTTGGTAAGGCACGCGAACACCGCATAGTGTTACAAGGCAAATACTTCGACATTTCCAACGCCGTCGAAGCACGTCAGCGCGACCGCATCATCTTCGATAGCCAAAAAGACGAGCGACGCATCATCACCATACTTCGCATCCTGTTCATCGGCTCCGTCTTCTTTGGCAGCCTCAAAGAGGCGGGCGTGATATGGAGCCTTGGCGACATGGGCGTGGGGGTCATGGCATGGATTAACATCATCGCCATCCTGCTGCTCTCACCCAAGGCCTTCCGCATCCTCCGCGACTACGAGCGGCAGAAGAAAGCCGGCATCCAAAACCCCAAATTCACCCCCAAAGACCTCGACATCAAGAATGCCGACTTCTGGGAGCAACAATAGTTTTTCCGCCAATTGCAAAAAAATGCTTATCTTTGCAAAATTATTTCAGCATAAGAGATACTAAACAAATAAAGAACCAATAACACCCACAGCCATGAAAAAGATAGTTTTAGCACTGGCACTGATGATGGCGACAATGACCGTCGCTGCCGAAAACATCCTTTATTTCACCTACAACCAAGCCGCCCGCACCGTCGCCTGCCTCAACAATCAGGACGAGCTGATGATTTACTGCGGCTACGAAGACGAGCTCCCCACCTATGTGCTCGTCAACGAGGTTTGGGCAGAGCAGATTAGCTCGTCGTTCTACGAGATATGGCTCTACGGCTACGATGCCTACACTGGCGACGAAATCTACATGCCCATCGACCTAGAGTGCATCTACCTCATGCAGAACCGCAACATCTACAGTGCGGCACAGTACCTGCGCTTCAAGTACACCCACCGCCGTCCCACTTTCGTATGGGCAATGCCACCCTACAACCCCTTGGTCCGCGCTCCCCGTCCCGTGGTGTACTACTACACCTACCACTACGACATCCATCGTCCGGGCTGGCACTACCACAGCTACCCCCACATGCACTACCACCCCTACTACTGCCGCCACCCGCACCATCCTGCTCCCATCCCTCCCAAGCCCTTCACGCCCGGTCAGAACCGTCCCGGTTATCAGTCCGACCCCAACGGCGGATTCCACTACACTGGCGAACCTCTCAAGGGTAAAATCACCACCTCGCGGTCGCAGATAAAGGTGCAAAACGACCCCACCAACCGTAGCGGCAACCGCATCACCAGCAACCGTGGCGACAACACCATCACCACCACCGACCGTGCCACTGGCAGCCGCAACACCACTCCCGCACCTAGCCGCACCGGCGAAGTGTCGAACCGTGGCGACAACAACGGTAGCCGTAGTGGAATCAGCTCCGACAACGGTCGTGGCACCAACACCAACAACCGTGGCGGCGTAAACACCAACGACAACAGTCGTGGCTCCAACACCAACAACCGTGGCAGCGTCAGCTCCGACAACGGCCGTGGTACCAACACCAACAACCGTGGCGGTGTGAGCACCAACGACAACAGCCGTGGCACCAACGCCAACAACCGCAGCGGCGTGAGCTCCGACAACAACAATCGCAGCACCAACACCTCCACCAGTCGCAACTCCAGCACAAAGGAGAGCGGCAATAACCGTAGTGGTGTCAGCTCCGACAATGGCAACTCCAGAGGCTCAGGCACCTCCAGCCGCACCTCCACCACCAAAGAGAATGGCACCAACACCTCCAGCCGCTCAGGCAACTCAACCTCCACTCGCAGCAGCTCAAACAACCGCAGCAGCAGTGCCACCAACTCAACAAACACCAGCTCCAACAGCCGCAGCGGCAACGCCACTAACAGCCGTGGCACCGCTGGCAGAACCAGAAACTAACAACCATATTAATTCGTGAATGTGTTAATGTGTTAGTGGCCACAGCAATCAAATACCACTCACACATTAACACATTCCCACATTAACACATTCAACAATGTCTATCAAAGAAAGCGAACTAGTTCTTGCCCCCGATGGGAGCCTATACCATATCCACCTCACTGGCGAAACCCTGGCCGACAACGTCCTGCTTGTTGGCGACCCCGACCGTGTGAACATGTTCAAAGATATTTTCGATAGTATCGAACACGAATCCACCAACCGTGAGCTACACGCCCTCACAGGCCGCTACCACGGCACACGCTTCACAGCCCTCTCCACCGGCATGGGCTGCGACAATATCGACATCGTAGCCACCGAATTGGATGCCGCTGCCAATTTCGACCTCGCCACCCGTACACCCCTTTCCACACACCGCTCGCTCAACCTTGTGCGCATCGGCACCTGTGGCTCACTGCGTGCCGACGTGGACTGTGGCAACCTCGTAGCCTCGCAATACGCCATCGGCATGGACGGCTTGATGAACTACTACCAGCATGGCGACCAAGGCTTCATGCACGACATGGAACAAGCCTTTGCCGACCACATGCGGCTCGACCCACGCCTTGCCGCCCCCTACTGTGTGCGCGGCAGTGAGCGTCTGCTCGCCCAAGTGGCCGACGGCATGGTTCACGGCATCACCGTCACGGCAGGCGGCTTCTATGGCCCTCAAGGGCGCAACATACGCCTTGCCCCCAGCATCCACCATCTCAACGAACGGCTGGCAGAATTCTGCTGGGACGGCGTGCGTGTCACCAACTTCGAAATGGAAACCTCTGCCATCTACGGCTTTGCCAACGCCCTCGGACACCACCCCCTCACCGTCTGCCTCATCGTCGCCAACCGCCCCCTCGGCACCTTCCTCTCCGACTACCACACCCCCATGCGCCAAGCCATCGGCACCATCGTAGAACGATTAGCACACAATTGAATTCGTTAATGTGTTAATTCGTTAGTCAAATGATTTACACGTTA
>CAZTVH010000054.1:0-10857 GCA_964616965.1 uncultured Bacteroidaceae bacterium
GGCACTAATATACTTATAGTAATACTCTTCACGAGATTGGTAGTTTTGGGAAGCGTTGAGGTCTATTTTGAAATCACGGATAGGTTCCACCTGGGCCTGTAGCGAGAGCATGCGGTTGAGCGTGTTTTGGTGAGGAGTGTTCATCAGCGAATCACGAGAGAGGAGGTCGGCCCGCCTGAGGCGTTCTACCAAGCCGTCGTTGTATCCAAACACAAACGAGGGACCTGGCATCCAACCGCTGCGAGGATCCATGCCCAGAATGCTGGCAGTGCCCATATAGCCCGGCAGCTGCGAACCCATCGAATTGCTGTACTGCATTCCAAACGACTTGAGCATCGTCACGAAGCGGATGCCGAACTTGCCCAACTCAGCTAGGCGTTCAGCGGCTTCTGCCCGTCGAACCGAGTCGGGATTCTTTGCTCGGGCAATAGAGTCCTGCGCCGCCTTTTCCCGCTCCTTCTTGGTCATACGTTTGGGGTCTTTAGGAGGAGCTGTGTTTTTTTGCTTGTATGCGTTTTTGATAAAGTCGAACTTGTTATACAGCGTCTGCATCTGCCCGGTAAGCGAGGCCTGCACCTGGGCCGCATTATTCAGCGAGCTGCCTTGCGATGCCAATGCCTGTGTGGTTCCTAGAAAGTTGTACACAGTGTGGTATGTGATGGGGATACGCAAAAAGTCGAGATACGGCAACTTGGTGATGGGCACGTCCCAAGTCAAATTCACCGTTTGCTGAAAGTTTTGCATCGTTCCGCCATCGGTCAGCGACTGCCAGATGCTGTCGCGGCTGCCACGCGTGTCGACCCGGCCCACCGGCTCGTCGATACGGGCGTTGGCTGAGGCACTATATTGGAAGTGTATGCTTCGGCTCAAGTCGTACTGCACCCCATAGTCGCGCCGCCAAGTGAACTGTTTGAAATAAGTGGGCTTCATAATCACCAATGCCGCACCCCTGTTGCGCAACAGCGTTTCCTCATAATCGCGGTATATCTCGGTTCCAAAAGTAAGACTTTTCGGCATGTAGTACAGGTTGAAATCCTTGATGAACTTGCCGTTCTTGCCGTTAATAAACTTAGAACTCGACTTGGCGAAAGGGGTAAACAGGCCTGGCTCTTGTGGCGAGAAAGCGTATGTGAAACCGCCTCGATGCTGGTCCTTATTGTAATACTCCAGTTCGTCGTCCGACGACCGTTCCCGACTATACGCATAAGAGAACGCAAAATTCTCAATATCGTACACATGCTGTTTCAAGGCAGCCTTTCCCGTCCTGTCCTTTCGCACATTGGTCAGGGTAATATTCGTGGTTGTTCTACGTTCCTGAGCCACCATCCGCACACTGTCGCGTTCCTGCCCCGTCTGGTAAGTCTTAATATCATCGCGAAGACGCACATCAGGGTCCATCGGATTATATTCGGGACTGCCAACCTGTCTGTTCCAATCAAGATAAAACGGAATATGCACACCCCATTTTTCGGGCAGGAACTTGCCCAATTCAAGGTCGAGAACACTCTGCATCTGCAACGTGTTCACCAACTCAAGAGAGGTTGGTTTCTCCTCCAAATTGCCGAATCCAGCTGTACGGTATGACCCGTAGAGTGACAAATTGCCCAAGTCTGCCAGATTGGTTCGAGCCAACGCCATAGCGGCAATGCCTCCTCGATTGTTGAAATCGGTAAGGCGCAACTCGTTGAGCCATACAATACACGACTTGGGTAACATATCGTTGCCATCAGTCAATGATTCTTTTTTAGGATTGCGCACTCCCACCATGATAACTTTCACCTTGCCAAGATTGGGGGAGCCTAAGACAGTGTATTTGCGGTCGCCCACATACTCGCTATATAGCAGTTGGCTGCTGTAGGAGAGGTCGCCACTACGGATAAGACGGTTTCGGTTGGTCTTTATATCAACAAAACGAGTCAAATCTATCTCCACGTTGTTGGCTGTTGGCCAAATAGCGTATGCGTCATCCCTGCCCACACCCCATTCGGTGAATTTGAGGGGTACCTCGTATTCGTAATAGTTGTTTGTATAGTCACTACCCAGTCGCACAAAGAGCACCATGTCGTCATCATCCATTGGATCGTTTTCAAACTTCTTCTCGGCATGAACAAACATTTTCATCTTGCCATAGTTGCGCAAATCATATTGTGTGCTCCGATAGACAGCGCGGGCATCACCGGATGCGAGGTCGGTAATGTCTAACGATAGGGCTTGCTCGTTGAGTTGGATGGCTGTGGAGGATGTGGTGTACCATTGTTCGCGCTCTATGTCGGGAGGAAGCACATAGGGCACGGGGTAACGGCTGCCATTCTCTTCGATGCTAACGGTGCTGATACCAAACGAGGTATTGGCTCCCGTCCCCGTTGGGTAGTCGCCTGGCTGCAAGAGGTTTTCGGTATACTTTCGCCATGTGGCATAGACCAACTCCAAGGTGGCAAAACGCAGAATGATGGGATCCTCGAAGTCGCCCAAGTACATACGCATAAAACGTATGGACTGGAAGCCGTTGAGTTTTCCCACCAATTGGTCATACTCGCGAATGGGTATGCGGAATTGGTACCAACGGCATGTGGTGGTGCTACCATTGGGAAGCAGAACGTTTGTGGCCTCTTGTATGTCCACTATGTGGTTTTCACCAATTGTCATATGGGAGGGGTCGAGTTCGATGACGTATTGGTAGTAGTTTTCGCCTTCGCTGAGGGTGTTGTCTTTGTTGATGTCTTCTACGTTTGGATACATGTATGCCGCAGTGGGGTAGCTCTCGGAGTTGTCGGCATCCACCACTGAATTGCCTTCGGGGTTGGAGTAGTATTTGTAGCGTTCCACTATCTTCACGTCTTGCTGGTCATAGTCGCTGCCACGGTAGTAGTGGAAGTCGTCGGCGGAGGGGTCAGCCGATGCCTGTTGGTAGGCAAGCGAGGAGGTGCCATGCAGGAGGGCTATCTGGTCGAGGTAGGAGGCAAAGAAGCTCTGCTCGTCGTTGCTACCGTGTGTGCTGCTGAGGCCGTCGTAGCCAATGTCCTGATATTTTCGCGACGACTCGTTGTTGTCGAAAGCGTTGACTATGGGCTGGGTGTTGGGCACACGACCCCAGATTGTAGTGTCCACTCCCGACACTTCGGAACTGGTGGGCAGGCCGTTTTCGAAGCTCTTACGGCCATCGCGCAATATGTCCTCACTAATATCACCGAGATTGATGTATAGCTTGCCGCCTGTATGGTCGGGATTGTCGATAAAGGGGTCCATGAGCCAGAATTCGAGGGTCTCGATATTCTGAGTTTCGAAGTCGGTGTAGTCCAATTCGCGCATGATGCCGCCCCAACGGCTGCGGGGCTGGGCGAGGCGACCGTCCTCGTTGATGCCGGCGCTATACTGCGTGGGAGCCACGTCGTAGTTGTAGGGGCCTCGCTCTTGTGGGTAGTAGGCGAGGTTGAGTTCGTAGATGACGGCGAGGTCGCCGGTGGCTATGTCTTTGTTAGGGAAGACCTCCTGTTCGGTGATGCGGCGGGCGTATGGTTGGGAGCGGTCGTCGTCGGTGATGTTGCGCGGAGGGTTTGACGAGTTGAATCCTGTGCCATAGAATATGGGGTCGATGCGATACCAAGCGAGCCGGGCACGGTTGAAGCCGTAGGCCAACCCTGTTCCCGGAGCTGTCTCGGGAAAGCGGGGGACCGAAAGGCGGTAGTCCTGCGGAGTGCTGGCGAGATGCCAATAGGTGATGCCTTTGAGGTCGATGCTGCTTTCGGCACCTTCAAAGTCGTCGATATAGGACACGCTGCCTTCTTTGCTGCCGGTGCGAGAAAGACCGGGGACGAATTGGGCAAACTCTGCCGAGAGGGTGAGGTTGGATGGTGCCTTGGTGTCGATACCGGGTAGCTTGTCTATCAGTTTGGTCACAAAGGGTGCCTCGTGCCTATAGTTCAGATCGAGTCCCCAAATGGTGTTGCTGGTGGGCTCGTCGCCAAAGTTGTTTTTCTGTGTCAACGGCTTTTCTGACAGGTTCATGAAGGTGCCACCTATGTTGAAGTCGGGCTGCAGTTCGTAGTTCAGATGGGCTCCGACCATAGTCTTCGACATCATGCTGAAGGAGTTGTTTTCGCTGCTGACGCTGATGGGTGTGCCGCTGGAGAGGATGCTCTCGTTAATGATACGGACGGTTCCCATGGTGTAGTCGACGGTGTAGTCTACGTTCTCAATCAATGGCACTCCGCCGGCCGTCACCGTGACAGACCCCTGCGATACGCTGTAGCCCAACGATATTTCGCCACTGACTGTGCTGGAGTAGTAGCCTTCGAGGTAGAACTTGTTTTTGTC
The DNA here is from genome assembly GCA_964616965.1 of uncultured Bacteroidaceae bacterium. Classification (GTDB taxonomy): domain Bacteria; phylum Bacteroidota; class Bacteroidia; order Bacteroidales; family P3; genus Colimorpha. The sequence goes on from CAZTVH010000054.1 coordinate 4,315, forward strand.
GGCATATTGTCCGGCCAAGGTTCGAGTCATGGTGTAGAGGGAGTCGAAACAGTACTCCTTGGCAAAATCGTCGTCGCCCAATATCTCGCGCAGGTCGCGGCCGAAGGGCTCCACAAAGGGGAAGAATATGCGTCCGGTGGTGGACTGGATGATGCCTCCCTTGAATGCGGCACTGTCGAACCAGTCAAACACTCCGTCGGCGTAGTAGTAGTTCTGTGAGGCATCCATACGGTCGAGGCCGAAGAGCTCGATGAGGGGGATGCCTTCTTTGGGGCCGTCGGTGAAATAGCCTATGCCCACCCCTCCGTCGCGGCTTTCGTATAGGACGTTGAGACGGAACTTCTCACGCGAAATCTGCGTACTGCGTAGGAAGTAGACGTTTTTCATCATCAGCCGCCACAGAGGGCTTCGCGTGTCGAGCGATGTTCCCTTGATGAGTTTTACGACCAGGGTGTTGGGGTCGTTGATGCCATCGGTGGTGAGTTCGCCCACTTGGTAGACAGTGGTGTCGCCCACCACTTGGTATTGGAAGGCGACGGCTAGCACTTGGTCGGCACTGAGTGGCTGGCTGAGGGTGATGAAACCCAGCTGGGCATTGTAGGTGTATTCGCTACTGTTGAGCAAACGTGCGCTCTGCACCTTCTCGAAGTCGGCACCCGACGTAAATCCCAATCCCTGCATGTGGGAGGTGATGTTGTCGGTGTTGCGGATAGAGGGCAGGTTGATGACATCCATCAAGTTGTTGCTCCAATTGGAGGGCCGCACCGAGCGCCCACCCACCACGCGGTCGCTGCTGGGGTTGTTTTCGCCCAGGTCGGTCAGTGCCAATATGTTTCGATTGTTGGTTACGGCTGCCCCCACGTTGGTACGCCACACTTCCATTCGGATTATCTTGATAGGAGTATTGGGGGTGGGCAGTGTCGACATGGCTTTGTTGTAGTTGTCGTAGAAGTATTGAGCCACAAAGTAGTGGCGATTTTCCTCGTATTCGTCGGCACGAATTTGGAATTCTTGGGTGGTGGCACCGCCCTGCACCTGCATATTCTCGGTGCTGGTCTCCTTCTTGGAGATGACGGCATCGACGGTGAGTTTGCCAAACTTCAGTTTGGTGTGGAACCCGAATAGTTGCTGGCTACCCTGTATGAGAGTGGTGTTGAGGGGGAACGAGATATGGGCGGCCTCGAAGAGTTGCACTATATCGTCCTCCTTGCCTGCATATTGTAGCTTCACCTTGTTTTCGAAGTCGAAGGTTGCGCGGGTGTTCCAATTGATGTCGAAGTCGAACAGGTCTCCTATCTTGGCGTTCATGCTGACCTGGATGTTTTCATCGAAGTTGAAATTGAACTTTCTACGTTCGTTGTAGTCTATCTGGGGGTCGTCGCGGAATGTACTAACGCCTTGGAATGTGAGGTCTACGCTACCCGTTGGGTTGATGCTGATGTCTGGAATAGAGAGGAGCCCGTCGACCTTCTTGCTGATTTCGCTGAAGCCCGGGATGCGGCTCAACAGCCCGTCGTCTGCCGAGGTGTCGCCCGCCGAGGAACGGTCGTTCCAATATTTCTTCATCAGCTGGTCCATCTGGTAGTCTTGGTATTCCTCAAAGGTCATATACTCACGGCCGATGACCATGTCCCCCACACGGGTTACCTTGACGTAGCCACCCGATTCGGCATCATACTCCACTGTGGTGGTGACACCGCCATCGGGCGACTGTGCCTGTACCGGCACCGCCAGCCACACAAACAGTGCCAGCAGAATTGTAGCGATGATATGAACGGAGGGCTTCAAGAGAATTGAGAATTAAGAAATGAGAATTGAGAATTGGCTGCCGCTCTTCAAAATTTGAAATTCGAAATTAGCTTTATAGTTTTTGGAGTGCTTGTTTGATTAGTTCTTCAACGGTGAGGGAAGCATCGAGGGCTTGCAGAACCTTGTCTGCTGCCGCTTTTGGAAATCCGAGCATGACCAGCGCACTGAGTGCCTCCTCTTTGTTGCGGCTGGCAGGCATGGCTGGGGAGACGGTGTAGGCTGTGCCCGACACCTTGTCCTGCAGCTCCAAAACTATGCGCTGCGCGGTCTTGGCCCCAACACCTTTGACTCGTTTGAGCATCTTGTCATCTTGTGCGGCAATGGCACTTGTCAGTTCGTCGACACTGAGTGACGACAGCATCATGCGGGCCGTAGCCGCCCCAACTCCTCCTACACCCAACAGCAGGCGGAACATATCGCGTTCGGCGGTAGTATGAAAGCCGTACAGCTGATAGGCATCTTCCCGGATAACCTCATGCACCCACAGGTGCACATCGGTCTGTGCCTGAATGGCGCTATAGGTGTTCAGCGAGATTTCGAGCAAATAGCCTACTCCACCGCAGTCTACCACGGCATTTGCGGCGGTGAGGGATGCCAATTTTCCTGAAAGGTATTCAAACATAACTATCTTGAAAGTTGAGTGTTGAAAGTTGAGAGTTTTAGTTTTTTAGTTTTTACTTTTTAGTTTTTACTTTGATTCGGGGTGAGCGTGCCACCAAGGGCTGTCCTTGGCGGAACATATTCGCCACCGCCGGCTTATTTCTATTCATTCGCGAGGAACGTGAGAGTGTGTCCCCATCCGGGTAGGTGTACCCAATACCGTGTGCGGGCGAGTCTTCCTGCAGGTGGTAGTCGCCCTCGGCAGGGTCGACAAAGAGGGGGTCTTCGTCCCATTCTCCGCCCTTAACCAGACAATGCGTGAGGGTGAAACTCACCGAGGAGGTACTGTCGAGGCTCACGTTTAGTTCACTGCTGAGGCTGCCATACACAATGCAGTCTGCCATCTCCCCCTGCATAGGCCAAACGTAGCGTGTGTGGGAGCCTTCGTCGTCGTAGTAGTTGCTTGCCAGCACGCTGGGCGTGGTGCGGTTGTCGTACCGCCAGTAGTTGGCGGAGGTGCAGTTGCGGAAGTCGTACAGCCCACCATATTGCAATGCTGCCGTCACCATGCCGCAGTTGGTGAGTAGCAGGTTGTCGCCCATCACATAGGCGGTGTTGCAACGCAGGCCGGCAAGGGTGTGGTTGCGTATCTGTGTGTTGCTGATGCGGAGCGTGGGGTTGGCATTGGCACAGCTGTCGACGGCGATGCCCATATAGCCGTTCTCGACTATGGCGTGGTCGATATAGTTGTCCACGCTGCCTTGGCTGAGCCAGAGGTAGCCCCACTGGCCGGGCAGGTTGTGGTACCAGCCGTCGTGCCGCAGGGAGGTCAGCAGCACGGGCCTCTGCGAGGAGCCTCGTATGTCGAGGGTGGCACTGTCGTAGACCCACAGCACGGCATCGTTGGCAAAGTAGAGCTCGTCGCCCTCTTGGAGGTGCAGCCTGCTGCGGCTGTCGACGACGGCATAGCCTATGATGACGTGCGGAAGGTCGTGCCTCCACCCCTCGCAGTCGATGACGCTGTAGGCATAGGGGTTGCCAAACATGTCGACCAGGGGTGTGCCGTCGGCATAGTGGATGGTGTCGGTGGGGATATGGTAGACGGCGTTGCGCCCATAGGCGGTGAGGGGCAGCCGCTGCTCCCCGTCCGCGAAACGGAAGAGTATCGCGTCTTCGATGAGGAAGGGCTCGGTCTGACTATTAGGGTTGATGTTGGCTCGGACGAAGATGAAGATGCTGTCGCCGGCGGCTATGTCGACGTTGCGCGCCACCAGATTTGTGTCCCCGTCCACATTGAGGCGGAACCGAGAGGCGTAGCCCTCCCGTAGCGTCACCTCGCCAATGCGCACGGCATGGGCGGTATGGTTGTAGACTTTGACCTGCCGGGTAGTGGTGCCCATGTGCGTGAATACGGTGTCGAAAGCCATCGTGTCGCACGAGAAATCGAGTTCCACGCCCTCGGTGCGCCAGTGGTCCTCCTTGATACAGGAGGTGACCAGCAGCGGCAGAAGGCACACGGCCAGCAGCATGAGGTATATGGGGCGTTTCAGCATGGCTTATAATAACGCAGAAATGGTATTATTATTTCGTGTAGAGGTCAAAAATATCGTTTAGTCGTTTGGCACATATGGGGCAGAAGGGTGCATAGTCTCTCATCATGCAGTGCATGACAGGCCGATAGATGCCTTTGCTGTGGTAGCCGGCGCCCTCATAGACACCCAACGGTCCATTCTCTTTGCGCGACACTTTATCGTTAGCAGGGGTGGGGACAGGGGTGCCAGCGGGCAGCATGTCGGCCCACTTGGACTGAAAGTCGACCAATGTGGTGATGTTGGGCTCGGTGGGCTCCACTGTCAGAGCATGCATGTCGCCATAGCTTAAGTCCTCGTCCACATATTCGTCGGCCAGTCCCCCGATGCTGTGGCCCAACTCGTGGGGCAGCACCACGTCGGCCATGTGGTTGAGCGAGCTCATGGCGTAGAAGTTGTATATGGCACCGCCGCCGTAGGTGGTGCTGTTTGCCATGATGATGATGTGGTCGCAGGGGGTGGAGCCGATGGCATCGTGCAGCTGGAACAGGTGTGAGGTCATCAGGTAGCGGTCGGCACCGAAGGTGTTGTAGCTGGAGCCGACGAGGCTGCCCACCTTGATGCCTTTGGTGGGGTCGGTGATACCTGAGGCCTCGCCGGTGAGGGGTATGCCCCACACGTTAAAGTCGCCACTCCGTGAGGAGAAGGGCTCCTGCCCCAACAGGTAGTCGCAAAAAGTCTTCATGTCTCTCATCATTTTCGCCGTGTCGGCAGGGCCATAGCCTTCGGGCACGATGACCACGTCCATCTTCGTGTGGCTGTTGCCTTTGTATTGCAGCCTGACTGCTTGGGCGGTGATCTTCAGGCGAGACACCTTGTACAGCTCCCGTATTGCCGAATCGGGGTCGAAACGATAGTGATACTGGGTTTGGTAGCGTTGGTTGCTGTCGCGTTTTTGGAAGCCGATGTCCACCGGGAGCTTTGGCCAGGGAACGCGCAGCACCTCTTCGTAGCACGCCACACTGTCGCGCCCCTGCGGGGTGTCGCGGTACTCGCGGAACAGGCTGTTGTAGCCACGGCTGTATAGCAGCCTTCCATCCCTTGGGTCGGATACCACAATGCGATAGTCGCCATTGTCAAACGGGTCGATAAGCCGTGTGAGCGAGCCTGCCCAGAGGGGTATACGCTCGATGGCGACCACCTTCACGGTGTCGTGCTGGCGGTTGCCCACGCGGTGGTAGTCGATGCGCAGGGTGAAGTCCTCGAAATACTTTTTAAACCTCACGTCCTGAGCCTGCAACAGACTGCCTGACAGCCATCCGCCAACGATGCATAATAGCAAAATTAGGTTCTTCATAGTTGACATTAAACGTCAAAACGATAAAAAAAGTATAGCAATTCAAAAAAACTTCGTACTTTTGCACGCTCAAATGATTACGAAATTATATACCGACAACCCCAACATGCGAGAGGTGCGGCGCGTGGTCGACCTGCTCCAGCAAGGTGGTATCGTGGTGGTTCCGACCGACACGCTCTATGCCTTTGCCTGCAGCATGGAGTTCAAACGCTCCGTCGAAATCATCGCCCAACTCAAGGGCTTTTCACTCAAAAAGGCAAAATACTCGATGCTCTGTGCCTCTCTCAGCATGGCATCCGAATATGTTCGCCCTATGGATAAGGACACCTACGCCCTGTTGCGCAGCTGCCTTCCGGGTCCTTACACCTTTATCATGGATGCGAACAATAATGTGCCACGTAACTACTTAAACCCCAACAAGACCATTGGTGTGCGTGTGCCTGCCAACGCTATCCTGCAGGCCATCGTCGAAGCCTTGGGCTGCCCTCTGATTGGCACTTCGGTGCGTCAGGTGGACGGCGAGCAGGAGGTAGAGTACCTGACCGACCCCGAACTTATCCACGAGGCATTCGGCAGCCGCGTAGACATGGTTGTCGACGGTGGCATTGGCGAGGACGAGCCGTCGACCGTTGTCAACTGTTCTGGTGGCGAATTGGAGGTGATACGCTATGGCAAAGGTGTGATTGACATTGCATGAATGTAACAGGCAGCACCCCATTACGCCAACCAATTAATATACATTCCCAACATGAAAATAACTCTCAGCAACAATCAAGAGCTCTATTCGGGCAAATTCGGCTTCGTGGCACAAACGGTGGTGATGACCCTGGCCACCATTTTGGCAGCCTACATTTTGCCCGGCGTTGACATCAACTCGGTCGGGGCAGCCATCCTTACCGCCATTGTCATTGCCCTGCTCAATGGCTTCATACGCCCCATCCTCATCGTGCTCACCCTCCCTTTCACCATCGTTAGCATGGGGCTCGTTCTGTTGATAATCAATGCCGTCATTATCCTGCTTGCCTCTGAGCTAGTCCCATCATTCCATGTCGACGGCTTCTGGAACGCCCTCCTCTTCAGCCTGCTGCTCACGCTGTTTAACTACCTGCTCGAAATACCCAACCGTCTTATGCGCCGTCCCGACTACCAGCACCCCGACCAGGCCCAGCCCGACATGCATGTCGACACCGACGAAAACGGGTTCTCACCTTATGAAATCATCGACGACGACGATAAAGAAAACAACCA
>CAZTVH010000055.1:0-10676 GCA_964616965.1 uncultured Bacteroidaceae bacterium
TCGAACGCAGGACCTACTGCTTAGAAGGCAGTTGCTCTATCCAGCTGAGCTACGGAACCATTTTTGAATGTGTTAATGTGTCAACTCGCAAATTCGTAAATCTGACTAACAAATTAACGTATTCACACATTAACACGTTCACTTGTCGGGACACCCAGATTCGAACTGGGGATCTCCTGCTCCCAAAGCAGGCGCGATAACCGGACTACGCTATATCCCGTCAATAACAAAGGACGCCGTTTCGGGGGCGTCCTTTTGTTTGGCGGAGAAGGGGGGATTCGAACCCCCGGTACCCTAATCGAGTACGACAGTTTAGCAAACTGTTGGTTTCAGCCACTCACCCACCTCTCCGTAGCTGTGCGATTTCTACTCAAAAACCTCTGTTTTCTTTCTGCGAAATCGGGTGCAAAAGTACGAACTTTTTTTGATATAGAAAAAACTTTTTTCGTTTTTTGCACTTTTCAGCCCTTAAACTAGTTCTTTTTAGCCTGATTCTTAACGCCTTCTATCTTTTTACGAATTTCTTCCTGATTGCCCAAATAGAAGTCTTTTTGCAGGTTCATCTGGTCGTCAAATTCAAAAATATAGGGCACTGCGGTGGGAATATTGAAGCCCACAATCTCGTCGTCGCCCATGTGCTTGAGGGTCTTCACAATGCCGCGCAAACTGTTGCCGTGGGCAACAACCATCACCTCGTCGTGCTGCTCAAAGGCTTTGAGGATGGTACCCTCATAGTAGGGCATCAGTCGGGCGATAGTGTCGCATAGTGCCTCGGTGGCAGGCAGCTCCTTATCGCTGACCTCGGCATAGCGGGGGTCACGACGGGGATTGCGCTTGTCGTCGGCTTCGAGGGCGGGTGGCTGCACGTCGTAGCTGCGGCGCCAGGCCATCAGCTTCTCCTCGCCGTATTTCTGCAGCGTCTCCGCCTTGTTCTTGCCCTGCAGGGCACCGTAGCTCTTCTCGTTCAAACGCCAGCTCTTCTCCACAGGCAGATAGTCCATGTCCATGGCATCAAGAATCTGGTTGAGGGTCTTGACGGCACGTTTCAGGTATGAGGTGTAACACATGGTAGGGCGATAGCCCTCATCCTTCAGCAGGCGGCCTGCCATATAGGCTTCGCACATGCCGTAGGGGGTGAGGTCGACATCGGTCCAACCGGTAAAAAGATTCATTTTATTCCACTCGCTTTCGCCGTGGCGTACAAGGATAAGTTTTTTCATTGTTTGAATGTTGCATTAAGGGCCTTTGCGGCCTGGTTAACTATTTTTTCTTTGGGGGTTTGCCAGTGAAGATGCCTTCTTTGATTATGCCTTTATGCGAGAGCAACACTATGAGTATGCCGCCAATGATGAAGGGGACACTGAGCCACTGGCCCATGTCGAGGACCATACCCTTCTCAAAGTCGACTTGTTCCTCTTTCACAAACTCTATAAGGAAGCGCACACCCCACAGGGCTATCAGCCACCAACCGAAGAGGCGACCGTTGTGCAGCTTGCCATCCTTGCGGAGGTAGACAAGGTAGCACACCAAGAAGATAAGCAGATAGGATAACGCCTCGTAGAGTTGCGTGGGGTGTTTGGGCACGGTCTCGCCGCACCGCTCGAAGACGAAGCCCCACGGAAGGGAGGTCTGCACACCGTAAATTTCACTGTTGAACAGATTGCCCAAACGGATAAAGGCACCGCCCAAAGCCACCACAATGACCAGACGGTCGAGAATCCACCAGGCGTTCATCTTATTCTTACGACAGTAGAGCCAGATGGTGAGCAGTATGGCAATGGCTGCCCCGTGGCTTGCCAAACCTTGATAGCCCGTGAACTGACCCGTCTTCATATTGAACGGTAGGAATATCTCAAGCCAATGCTCAGAGGTACAAAAATAGTCGGGCTCGTAAAATAGGCAGTGCCCCAGCCGGGCACCTACCAGTACCGCCACAAACATCCACACCACCAACGATTCCAGGTAGCTCGTTTCCACTTTCTCGCGCTTGAACATCTTATAGACAATCCAATAGCCGAGCAGAAAGGCAAACAGGAACCCCAGCGAATAGTACCGCAGCCCGAACGAGCCGATGTGGAACATCACGGGGTCTACATTCCAGTTGATGAAATTAAGCAGCATAATTCTGAATTCGTTAATTCGTTAATTCGTGAGTCTTTGATGCGCCAAGGACTAACACATTTACACATTAACACATTCACACGCTCTTATTTAGCGTAATTCACTGCGCGGGTCTCGCGGATGACCGTCACCTTGATTTGACCGGGGTAGGTCATCTCGTTCTGAATCTGGCGCGAGAGGTCGAAGCTGAGTTTCGTTGCCTCGGCATCGCTCACCTTCTCGGCACCCACGATGACACGCAGCTCACGTCCTGCCTGGATGGCATAGGTCTTCACCACTCCGGGATAGGTCATGGCCATATCCTCGAGCTTCTTCAGACGGTTGATATAGGCCTCCACCACTTCGCGGCGGGCACCGGGGCGGGCACCGCTGATGGCGTCGCACACCTGGATGATGGGCGAAATAAGGTTGGTCATCTCCGTCTCGTCATGGTGCGCGCCGATGGCGTTGCACACGTCGGGATGCTCCTTATACTTCTCGGCCAGTTTCATGCCGAAGATTGCATGCGGCAGCTCGGGCTCTGTCTCAGGCACCTTGCCGATATCGTGCAACAGACCGGCACGTTTGGCAAGCTTGGGGTTCAACCCCAACTCGGAGGCCATCGTGGCAGCCAGATTGGCCACCTCGCGGCTATGCTGCAGCAGGTTCTGACCGTAGGACGAACGATATTTCATACGTCCCACCATACGCATCAGCTCATGGTTCATATTGTTGATGCCAAGGTCAATGCAGGTACGTTTACCCACCTCGGCAATCTCCTGCTCAATCTGGCGACGGGTTTTGGCGACCACCTCCTCGATACGGGCGGGGTGGATACGGCCGTCCGTCACTAGCTTGTGCAGCGACAGGCGCGCAATCTCACGACGCACGGGGTCGAAACCACTGAGGATGATGGCATCGGGCGAATCGTCGATAATCACCTCCACGCCAGTCAGCGACTCCAAGGCGCGGATGTTGCGACCTTCGCGACCAATAATGCGGCCCTTCACCTCCTCGTTCTCTAGGTTGAACACGCTCACCGTGTTCTCGATGGCGTTCTCGGTTGCGGTGCGCTGGATAGACTGGATAACAATCTTCTTGGCCTGTTCGTTGGCGGTAATCTTGGCCTCCTCCACGATGTCCATAATGCTGTTCGATGCCTCGGCACGCGCCTCGTCGGTCATCATCTCCACCAGATGCTGCTTCGCCTCGTCGGCAGTCATGCCGGCAATGTGCTCCAGCTTCTCGATGCTCTCGTTATACACCTTCTCCACCTCTGCCTGACGCTTACGCAGCACCTCAATCTGGCTGTTCAGGTTCTCGCTCACCTGCTTCAGCTCGTTGCTCTTCTTCTGCAGGTCCTCCACCTTCTGGTTGAGGGTGTTCTCGCGCTGTTTCAGCTTGTTTTCCTGCTCGCGGATGGCATTGTTCTTCTCGTTCACCTGCTTGTCGTGCTCACTCTTCATCTGCAAGAATTTCTCCTTGGCCTGCAGAATCTTGTCCTTCTTAATCATCTCGCCTTTTTCCTCGGCATCCTTTAGCACCTGCTGGCTCTTGGCAAGCAGTTTGTTGCGTAGTACGCCGGAGGTGAGCCACATGCCCACGCCTCCGCCTACCACGAGACCAATAATAATTCCAATTACTATCATAGTTTGTGTTGTAGTGTGTTTTTGGGGGAACCGTTGTGCCACATTGGGCTGCAGCCATGTTAGAAAAATCCTGCACCAAGCCCTCCGGGAGTTATGATAAACTCGAAACTGATAGGATTTGAGTGCCGGGTGTCTCAGTTATATTATCTGCGGAGATGCTCCGCCAACCTACCCACCCATGAGCTTACTCGGTTTGTGAATGGTGTTGAGTTTACAAACTGTTTCAGACTCGATGCAGGACTAACTCGTGCCGAGCAATTGATTGATTTCAGTAAGCCTGTTCTCCAGCCGCGTGTCGCGAAACTGCTGCCTGTCCTGCAGCCTTAACAACTGCGTAATCTGGGTCAGTGCCACCATGACCAACAAATCCTGTCCGTCGCCATAGGCATACATCTTAGCATAGCTCTTCGCCTGCGAGTCTATCAACTCTGCCGCCCGACGCAGAAAATGCTCTTCGTCGGGATTGGTCTTCAGCTTATAGGGCCTGCTAAGTATATGTACTGTTGCCGGTATCTCGTTCATTTCTTCGAAATAGTCGTTTTCTCGCCTTAGCCACGAACAGGTTCGTCTGCCTTCGGCTCTCGGAAACGGTCATTCAGACTTGTTAATTAATGCCAAACTCTTATCTATGCTTCGTATCAGTTGATTGATTCTTAGTTTAATCTCCACAGTGTCGCCTTTTTGCGCCAGCGTGTTCCCTAGTTTTAATATATTGTTTTGTTCTTTTAGATTATTAATTGTTATATTTTGATTGTTCACTTGCTCTTGCAGCTCCCTGCACCGCTCTGCCGACTCCTCCACCTCAACACGCAGACGTCCGTTCTCCTCTACCAACTTGCGAACCTTCCATTCAATCTCTGCTACCGTGGTTTAAAAATCGAACATAACAATGTCAGTTTACACTACAAAAAGTGGTGCAAAATTACTAATTTTTTATATTATACACAAAAAATATTTCCAAAACGCCCCACAACATCAAATCAAATAAATATAAATCAAAATCTTACATAAGTTCATTTTATCCTTTACATTCAATCCCTAACACAACAATCTGCCCATTTGTAGCATGAGTTCGGGATAAAATAAGAGTTTTACTCCTCAATTACGGAGAAGAAAGTATTCAAAAAGCATCGGGGAAATAGGGGGAGTGAGCATCTCCGAATCATAATCCGCTGAAAACGGTTTTCTGTTGCCCAGCCCTCACTTTCCTTTTTTGACTCAAGAGAGCCTCTTTTGCCACAAAAGAGAGCCTCTTTTTTTTAAAAGTGGGAAAAGTGACATTTTTTGCTCGAAAAAGTTTGCCATGTCGTTAATCCGCGCTATCTTTGCATTCGAAAACGGTCGGGAAGTGGCCAATCTCAGATTCGTTTTCACGGTGTGCCTCCACTCTGCCTTCGCTCTGCCTTCGCTCTGGGTTCGCTCTGGCTTCGCTTCCGGAGGCGAAGAAAAACACAAGGCAACGCGGCAGCAGAAACACGGCACAAACAAGAGGTCTTTGACATATTTGCTTATAGGATTTCATCAAGACCCGGTGGGTGGCATCGCTCTTCGCGGTCGGAGCCAAGACCAGCCTGCAGCACAGCCACATGTATTGACATATTCCGTTTTACGACAGAATATAATTGCAATACCACCGGGTCTTTCCTCATAGTAGGGTTCTGGAACACCCTGCATTTGACAAGCATCAACCATTCTGACCACACCGGACCCCCAACTTTCCAACCAAGTACATTTGTATAATATTACAGCAATCAAAGGGTTTATGTTTAGCGACTGCAAAGATAAACCAAAGGGCTGACACCACAAAATGCCAGCCCTACTTTTTTCAACTTATCCAAAGTGTTTTATCGAACACCTCTCTTTTTTACAAATCTAATAAGGAAGGCGGTGACGAGAAGCAACAAACCAAATAGGCCGAGAAGATTGTCGAAAGGGAAATGCATTATCTTGAATACCATACTGATGATGAGGAACAAACCTGCAATTTCTGAAAAGCGGATAACCTGACGTTCATTAGGGAGGACTCGCACCAGATGGCGGGCCGTAAGAATGACGAATAATGGTCCGACAAGAATCACTGACATATAGAAAAGGTTGGCAAATGGCCAGTGTAACATCTTAAAAACAAGTCCTATGAGGTTTAATGCGAGCATGACAATACCTGTCCAGTAAGCAGCACTGCGATAGTAAGTGGATTTCGTAGGGGTATTGCCCTTAAGGCTCGGTGAGGTTTGTGCTGACAGAGGTTTGGTGGCGGATAATGGGGTCAACATTTCGTCGATAGTTTTGGAAAGACGGCCTATGTTAATTATTATCAGTATAGTGGACAAAACAAGAACAATGGCTGTCATAACGAAAGAGCTCCTCAAATCGTTCATTTGCAGTTTCTCGCCTATCTCGGAGATGAACCACATCATCCATAGGAATAGAGCAAAAACTTCTGTAATCCATAACAACGAAAAGCACGTGTTTGCTCTATCCATTTTCTTTATGAGTGCTTGAACATCTAAATCTTCTATGTTGATATGTAATATCTTTTGACAACTAAACCATTCAAGCAGTCCTGTCAATGCAAAAAGCAATACCGATATGACTAGGAAGAGGATTCGGAGGTCGAGGTAGTACCAACTCCAGCAGGCTGTTGCAGCTAACATTCCGTAGATGAATATGATTTCTGCGCTGCGGTGTTTGAAGTTGGAAATGCCAGCATGTAGCATTTCATGTATAATAGTGTTGTTGACGATTTCCTGTTGGTCGAACTGCTGTTTCAGCGTTTCATATTGGACTTTCAGCTGCTGGAGTTCGATTAAATTGTTGTTTTCCTGATTTTCCATGATGATTTCCTTTCATTCATTTTTCGACATTTTTACCAGTTTGTCCTTGATGCGCATCAGACGTACTCCCACATTGTTGGGTGTGATGCCGATAATGGCACCGATTTCATCGTAGCTGACGCCCTCAAGCCAAAGGAGGACAAGTCCTCGGTCAACAAGGTCGAGGCGTGAGATGCGGTCGTAGAGCTCACGGATTTGATGTGTTGAGGGGTCGTCGGCCTCATAGGGGTCGATGTCCACCGTCAGCGGGACAGTCTCGATGCGGCGGCGTGCCTTTTTGTCCTGGTTGATGGCCGTGTTGAGCGCGACGCGGTAGATCCAGGTCTGCACGCTGCTGAGTCCCTCGTAGCGGTCGAAGCCGAGCCAGAGCCTGATGAGGATTTCTTGAAACAGGCCGTCGATTTCGGCCTTGTCGTGCGAGAACATGTAGCAGACCGTATAGATGGTTCGCTTGTGTTTCCGTACCATTAGTTCAAACTGATGTTCTTTGTCGTTGTTCATAAATAAAAATTGTTTTAGTTGCAACTTCAATTACGTTAGACAACAAAAATCAGGATTTATTACAGCAAGCAATCGAAAAAATTGGTAAAATGCGTAGGGGCAGACCCCCGTGTCTGCCCCAAACTCTCGTGTCTGTGCCTCTTCCCCTGTCCAATCCTACCCATTAATAAATTCTTCTATCAACTTGTTGACCTTATCAGGGGCGTCGGTGTTGGAGTTGTGGCCGGCACCTTTTATCCATTCAATCGGGATGCTGGTCTTCTTGTGCCATGCCTTGTTGTATCTGATGCAGGAGCCGGCGTGGTCTTTCTCGCCACAAATCAAGAGCGCAGGGCATTTGATTTCGTATGGGAGGTCTGCTTCCATCGCCTCTGCCAGTATCCGAAAGCCGTGTCCGGATATTTGGGCATAACGCTCTTGGTCGCCATCGTACACCATCATCATGTCATGCATCAGCCTTCTGCCGTACTCCGACGTGGCGACACCCTTCGTCCCCGACCGCAGCAGCCACCTCCACGGATAGTGCCGATACACAGGCTCCATCCTTTTCAACAGCCAAATCTCCGCCGCCGTCACATATTCTCTCTGCAAAGGTGCCGAGTCGATAGAGACAAACCCTTTCAGTTTGTCGGGAAACAGTTGGGAATACATCTGTCCCACATATCCTCCCATCGACTGCCCGACGATGATTGGGCGGTCGATACCTTCCTGTAAGAGTATGCCGTCCAGCCAGAGAGCCTTGTCCTTCAAGTTGAAAGAGAACTCAAATGGCCATGAGCCAGCATGTGCAGGAGCGTCCCAGACGAGGACAGGGTATCGCTCCTTAAAGTACTCGACCTGTTTGTCAAACAATCGATGGTCGGCCGTCAGACCTGGCAGAAAGATAATCGCCGTGGAGGATGTCTTCAACTCATTAGTCCAATAATGAATTGTGCCGCAGCGTGTCTCGAATGTCCTTTCTGTCATGGCAAAATATATTGTCTGATTGCTTGATTGCTTGAGTATTTCGACTGCGCAAGCCACTCAAGCAATAACACAATCAAGCATTCAAGCAATCATTAATTGACGTACTCTATCTCGTAGTCTGTGACCATCGAGCTGCGTATGAGTCCTGTGATGCCTGATGTGGTATAAACTTCGTGGACATCGGTGACGCGACCGCCAGTAGTGGTGTATTCATATCGGTGTTCCGAATTATCATTGTAGCAGCGTGTCAGCAAGTTCTTGTTCAGTCCGTCGATGGCCTCGTGGGTGCCAATCATTTCTCTGTAAGGTATCTGCCAGAAGGGAAAACCATAGAACGGGTTGACGAGGTTGTTCACCTCGTAGTTGTTGCTGACCGTGTCGCGATTGCCGTTAAAGTTAAGGGAGAGGCTAACCGTCTTGGAGATATTGTCCCCTGCCCAAGTGTAGAGCAGTGTCTTATGCTTGAGACCGCTCTCGTTGGGTTCAAGTGCCCAGATGTCGTCTTCCAAACGCTCTAGCTTACCGTCAGACCAGAAATACAGATAGGTCTCTTTGTAAACCGTGTCGCCTTCATGGAGGCTGCATTTGTAAACTCGCGACAATTGGCCACTGGCATTGTAATCAAGGTCGAAGTGTGTATAAGTGTAGGCATCTTCTACATGGACAAGGCGTCCTCTGCTGTCGTACGTAAAGAGATAGATGTTCACCCCATGGTGCATGCTGTCCAAACGGTTGCCTGTCCAAAAGAGCTCGCAATTCAGTTTGCGTTCGCTAGGTAAATAAATCGTGGTGTCCCATGTTTGTGTGCTGTCGTTGTACCGTTCCATAATGGTGGTGTTGGTGGTGTAGATACGGCTCACCTTTGCCTTTGGTTCAATTGGGACAATGTTATCCTCTTTGTTGCAACCCACGGTCATCATGGTGACTGCTGCCAGCAGCAAGGCTGCGATAATGTTATGTTTCATCATTATTTTGAAGGGTTTAAGGATTTTAATGTTTTAAGGGTAAGCGAACCTTTTAAACTATCATTCTCAAGACTCCACGTATCACAAGTATAAAATACGCGAAAATACGCGAGATACGCGGAGTCAATTCACAATTTTACTCGACGATGGTCATTTCGTCGATGAGGTGGGTGGCACCGGCGAATTTGTCGATGATGAAGAGGCAGTAGCGGATGTCGAGGCTGATGTTGCGGCAGTAGTTGGGGTCGAAGAGGAGGTCGCTCATAGTGCCTTCCCAGCAGCGGTCGAAGTTGATGCCAATGAGTTGGCCGTCGGCGTTGAGCACGGGGCTGCCGCTGTTGCCGCCGGTGGTGTGGTTGGTGGCAATGAAGGCGACGGGCATCTCGCCACGCAGGTTGCCGTAGCGGCCATAGTCCTTGGTCTTGTAGAGCTGTTTGAGCTTAGGCTCCACCACATAGTCGTAGATGTCGGGGTTCTCCTTCTCCATGATGCCGTCGAGGGTGCTGTAGGGGGTGTAGTAGACCGCATCCTTGGGGCGGAAGCCCTGCACATGGCCATAGGCGACACGGAGGGTGAGGTTGGCATCGGGGAAGAAGTTGCTGTCGGGGTATTGCTGCATCATGCCACGGACATAGGTGCGCATCAGGCGGTTGATTTCGCGCTTGTTGACATCGTAGGTCTTCTCCTTGTCGGTGGTGTAGGCATAGGTGTAGGCAAGGTTGAAGAGGTCGACGGCGGGGTCGCAGGTGAAGACCTTCTCCCAATCTTTGGCCTTATAGGACTTGAGGAACTTGTCGTACTTGGCGCGGTTGTTGAGCATAGATTTGTCGTAGATGCCTTCGAGCAACTTCTGCACACCGGCTTCGTCCTTGCCCTTCTTGTCGAGATAGGGTGCCTGCCCTGCCTTCCACATGTACATGAAGGTCTCGACGAAGATAGCGCGGTCGACGAGGGTGTGCTGGTCGAAGTCGGCAAAATACGTCTCGTTGGCAGCCATCAGCTTGTCGCACTCGGTGCGGGCAAGCTCTTCCTGATTGGTGGTTTGGGTCGCCATGCTCCACAGCTTATAGGCACGGTTCATCAGGTCGCTGGCCATGACGGCTTCGTTGAAGTAGGTCCATTCCAGCTCGATGGGGCGGATGCGGTCGTAGGCGCGGGAGAGGTCGCGAAGCACATTGCGGTACTCGTCGCGCTTGTCGGCCCAGGCTTGGAACTGGGCTTCCTGCGCCTTCTTCTGGTTCACACCGTCGAGGCGCTCGATGCCGAGGGTCTCGCCCTGCCATTTCTTCCAGCCGTTGGCGATAGAGGCTACCTTAGAGGCGTATTTGAGACGCTGGGCGGGGGTGAGTTCCATGGCGGCCTTGTAGTGCTTGAGGCGTATGTCGCGCAGGGCAATACGGATGGGGTTCTCCTGCAGAGCCTGCATATCCATCTGGTCGTGGGTGACGTAGCGCTGGGTGGTGCCAGGATAGCCGAAGACGAAGGTGAAGTCGCCCTCGTCGACACCCTTCAAGGAGATGTCGAGGTGTTTCAAAGGCTTGTAGGCGACGTTGTTCTTGTTGTAGGGTGCGGGCTTGCCGTCCTTGCCCACATAGACGCGGAACATGGAGAAGTCGCCCGTGTGGCGGGGCCACATCCAGTTGTCGGTGTCGCCGCCGAAC
>CAZTVH010000056.1:0-10658 GCA_964616965.1 uncultured Bacteroidaceae bacterium
CTACTCCGCCATCCTCAATATGCTCTATTCTACATGGGGTGGCTGAGTAGTTACATCAATTAACAATAAATACTAATTTTACCTATGAAAAAAATCATTCTTATTCTTACGATGGTTGCTGCAGGCTGGAGCGCAGCGGCACAGTTTAGAGAAGTGTATGTCGCTGGCGAAGGCGAGCGGCAGATTGGGTTTAACGTTGGTACCTCATACGGTTATCACCAATGGCTTGCATTTAGACCACAGGCACCGCAAGGCAGCGCAGCCACTATCAGCTGTTCGGCGGACAGCATGGTACGGAACAATTTGGGCTATCAGGTGGGATTTTTTTGGGGGCATGAGACTCAGCACGGTAGGTTTCTGGAATGGGGCGGCTATTTCGAGGCATATTACAGTGTCAACCCCTTCCATAGCAAAGTGGCTTTCACCCTTAATGGGCAGGAACAGAATGTCGATGTTAGTTACCTTTTGAAACGGGTGATGGTACATGGCATGGGTTTCCTTTCACACCGCATCAATGACGAGTTTTCGGTAAGTGTCGGTATGGGTCTATACGTTGCCCCTTCTTTCAATTCCAAACTGAAGGTGAATGGGGTGGAACAGACCATAGCTGACCGCGACAAAGGTGAGACTTTGATTGAGAACATCTTGACTTCTTTCGGAGCCGATTTAAACGTGGGGATGAAGTATTGGTTCTCTGACTCGTGGTTTGCAGGTGCTAGGTTGCAATATAATATCACTTCACTTGGTTTGTTAAAGTTGTTTGGCAAGCTAGAACTAGAGGAGGGTGTGGACTATCATACTCTTCCCATCGGCTCAGTGCTGTATGATGTAGATTCAGGCACGGCCCGACCCTCTGCCCTCGTCCCAAGAAACAACATGCAACTCGTCTTGTCCATCGGGTATACTTGGTAGCAGTATGATTTGGACATTGTAGTCAAGAATAGTTGAAATCCCCAGATTCATACGAATTTGGGGATTTCGGTTGTGAGGATGTTGTAAGGATTGTTATTGATGTGTGCTGATGTAGTTGCGGACAGTCTCGCGGTCGGAGCTGAAGGTGAGGACGGAGAGGGCACGTTCGTAGTTCTGTGGGTCATAGCAATGGCTGTAGGCGGCTTTGAGGAAGTCGACTTGCGAGGAGCCGAAGTCGAAGGTCTGTGCGATGCGGGCAATCTGTGAGGCAGTAATGGGGAGGCCATTGTTTAGTAGACCTTTGGCGGTATTGAGTTTTTCGCTGTCGAAGCTTTGCCCTTTGAGGATGGTGACCATCTCGTCGACCCATTGGTCGGAGACTGTGGTGGGTTCCTCTATCACTGGCGGAGTGACCGAAGGTGAGTCATGACCGTGCCTATGGTTGCCGCCATGATGGGGGTTGCGCCCATTGCCGGGGTGGTTGCCGCCAGTCTGCGAGGTGTAGAGCAGCATTTGCTGACGGCGCATGTCGTAGCTGATGGTGACGATAGGCGAGGGGGTATCGGCATAGAGTTGGGTGGCGGCGGCCTTGTGGGCAGGGTGGGCGAGGACGACGATCACTTCGTGGAGACGGGTGTCGAGGTTGTTGATGAGAACCTCTGAGTTGGGGACGTTGTTGACGAGGTCGCCGTCAATGTACACTTGGAATGTCTCGTGGTTTTGTGATTGCACCAGAATTGAGGGGGCTTGTGGTGGAGGAGGGAATGTGCCGCGTGGGTTCTTGTTGTGTGTGCCGTGAGGCTGTGCTACCATTGTGTTGACGAGCAGGAGGGTGGCAAATAGGAGAGTGATTTTTTTCATGATTATGAGGTTTTATGGGTTAAAGAGACTTGCAGTATAAGTTGTCAGTCGCCACGGGCACCGTCGAGGGCTTGCTGCATGGCGCGTATTTGGTCGCGATATTTGGCGGCAGCCATAAAGTCCATCTCTTTGGCTGCTAGCTGCATCTTGCGTTGGGTGTCGCGGATTTCCTTGCGCAGCTGCGCTTTGGTCTTGTTGGAGAATTGATACGTTTCTTCTGGCTCGCAGGCAGTGGGGAGGTCGGGCTCTGCGGCTTCAGGGAGATATTCTGATTTGCGGTGGGAGCTACCGTGCGCTGGGGTGTTGAGGGCGTAGGGCGAGGCGGCAATATTGGGGATGTTGGGACCTTCGGGTGCCTTGTCCTCGTAGTGCTCTTCGGCGGCACGCTCTATGACGCTGGTGGAGCCGAGTATTGCTTCAGTGCTCTTGACAATCTGGCGGGGTACAATGCCGTGCTCTAGGTTGTAACGAATTTGTTTCTCGCGGTGGCGGTTGGTCTCATCGATGGCACGCTGCATACTGCCGGTGATGATGTCGCCGTAAAGGATGGCCTTGCTGTGTACGTTGCGGGCGGCGCGGCCTATGGTCTGGATAAGGGCGCGGTCGCTGCGGAGGAAGCCCTCCTTGTCGGCATCGAGGATGGCGACAAGCGACACTTCGGGCAGGTCGAGGCCTTCACGCAACAGGTTGACACCTACCAGCACGTCGAAGACACCCATGCGGAGGTCGCGCATGATTTCGACACGTTCGAGGGTGTCCACATCGCTGTGGATGTATTTGCTGCGGATGCCGAGGTTGAGCAGGTAGGTGGTCATCTCCTCGGCCATGCGTTTGGTGAGGGTGGTGACAAGGACACGCTCGTTCTTATATACGGTCTTCTCTATTTCATCAAGTAGGTCGTCGACCTGAGTAACGGCGGGACGCACTTCCACCACGGGGTCGAGGAGGCCAGTAGGACGGATGACCTGTTCGACCACCACGCCCTCGGCCTCTTGCAGCTCGTATTGTGCGGGGGTGGCGCTGATGTATATGGTCTGACCGGTGAGGTTGTAAAACTCTTCGTAGGTGAGGGGCCTATTGTCGAGGGCAGAGGGGAGGCGGAAACCATATTCGACCAGCGACCGTTTGCGCGAGCGGTCGCCACCATACATGGCTCCGATTTGTGGAACGGTGACGTGGCTCTCGTCAACAACGAGGAGGAAGTCGTCGGGGAAGTAGTCTATAAGGCAGAAAGGACGGTCGCCTTCCTTGCGCCCGTCGAAATAGCGCGAGTAGTTCTCGATGCCGCTGCAATAGCCCAGTTCCTGTATCATTTCGAGGTCGTAGTTCACGCGTTCTTCGAGCCGCTTGGCCTCAAGAGGCTTGTCGACGGAGTAGAAGTAGTCGCGCCGTTCAAACATGTCGGTCTGTATCTGGTGCAGTGCGTCGGCCATGTTCTCCTTTGAGGTGAGAAAGTTGCTGGCGGGATAAATCGTTATGTCGGAGAATGTCTCAATGCGTTGTCCGCTTACGGGGTCGAAGCTTTCGAGGCTCTCAATCTCATCGTCCCAAAAACAGATGCGAAAGCAGAAGTCGGCAAAGGAGGGAAACACGTCCACCGTGTCGCCTTTCACGCGGAAACGACCGTTGACAAACTCAATCTCGTTGCGGACATACTGCCCTTCCAACAGCTGTAGCAGAAAGTTGTCGCGGCTGAGGCGGTCGCCAACCTTGACGTGTATGGTGCCACGGCGGAACTCGTCGGGATTGCCGATGCCATAGATGCAACTGACCGAGCAGACCACGATAACATCGCGCCTGCCACTCAGCAGGGCTGAGGAGGCTCGGAGACGTAGCTTGTCGAGGTCGTCGTTGATGGCTAGGTCTTTTTCGATATAGGTATTGGTGGAGGCTATGTAGGCTTCGGGCTGGTAGTAGTCGTAGTAGGAGACAAAGTATTCTACGGCATTGTTTGGGAAAAACTGTTTGAACTCGCCGTAGAGCTGGGCGGCCAAAGTCTTGTTGTGGCTCATAACGAGGGTAGGGCGGTTGAGCTGGGCGATGACGTTGGCAATGGTGAAGGTCTTACCGCTGCCGGTGACACCCTGTAGCACCTGTGCCCGTTGGCCACGTTGGATGCCTTCTACCAATTGGCGGATGGCCTCAGGCTGGTCGCCCATGGGGGCAAAGTCGGATTGGAGGGAGAAGTTCATTGGGAAGTAAGGATTAGGAGCTAAGAACCATGAAGTATTGTCTTGGATATTTGATTGATGGCATTGATTCCGTCCATGGCAGAAGAGACGATGCCGCCGGCATATCCGGCCCCTTCGCCACAGGGGTATAGGTTGCGCAGTTGGGGGTGTTGGAGACTCTCGTCGCGAGGGATGCGGACGGGCGACGAGGTGCGGCTTTCGACGGAGAGGATGCTTGCCTGCTCGGTATAGAAGCCGTGCATCTTGCGGTCGAAGTCGCGAAAGCCCTGCTGCAGGCCTTTCACAATGAAACGAGGCAGCAACTCGTGCTGAGGCAGGCTGCAGGTCTGCCCAAGATAGTTGGTGTGGTTGTTATCTTGGCTCATACGGTTCTGGCAGAAGTCGGTGAGCCGCTGTATGGGGGCGGAGATGCTGCCCCCGACGGCTTCGAACACGCGCCGCTCTACATCTTGTTGAAAACGGAGCAGGGCCAGCGGGCCGTATTGCGCATATTCAGGCACATCGCTAGGCGAAACGGTCACGGCGATGCCGCTGTTGGCAAAGGGGGAGTTGCGGCGCGCATTGCTCATGCCGTTGACCACCTGTTGGCAGTTGCCAGTGCCGGCAGGCACGATGCAGCCTCCTGGGCACATGCAGAATGAGAATACCCCGTGGCCGTCCACCTGCGTAGTGAGGCTATAGGAGGCGGGTGGCAGAAACTGCATGTTGGGGTCAGGGGAATGGTATTGTATCTGATTGATGAGCTGTTGCGGATGCTCTACGCGAACGCCCATAGCAAAGGGTTTCGCTTCCAGCATCCAGTTGTGCAGGGCAAAGAGCTCATAGATGTCGCGAGCCGAATGGCCTGTGGCAAGAATGACGGCAATGCCGTTATATTCGTTACCCTCAGTGTCTCTCACCCCACATACCCTGCCTTGCTCCACGATTAGCTCTGCCATACGGGTCGAGAAATGATATTCGCCACCGTACCCTTCTATCGTATGGCGCATATTGGCAATGATGCCGCTTAGTTTGTCGGTGCCAATGTGGGCGTGGGCATCAATGGCTATCGACGGGTCGGCACCGTGTTCAATAAAGCGGTGCAGCACCTCCTGAATGTTGCCGCGTTTGTTGCTCCGTGTGTACAGCTTGCCATCGGAATAGGTTCCTGCGCCTCCTTCGCCAAAACACCAGTTGCTGTTAGGGTCTACCGTCTGCGTCCGTGCCAGTAGGGCAATGTCTGTACGGCGTTCTTCCACGGCTTTGCCACGCTCTATGATGATGGGCTTCAAACCCATTTCCAATGCCCTCAAGGCGGCAAAGAGTCCGGCAGGTCCTGCCCCCACAATAATCACGGCAGGCTTGTGGCTACAGTCCTGGTAGGCACCCCTATAGTCGGGAGCCACATATTCCTCGCCACAGTACACCTCCACCGTCGTGTGGTAGCAGATACGGCCGCGTCGCGAGTCGAGACTGCGGCGCAACACCTCCACATGCGAAATGTCGCCTGCGCGGATGCCTGTTTTCCGTGCCACCACCTGATAGAGCAAAGCGGTGATGCCGTACTCTTGGGGTGAGAGGTCTATGGTGTACTGTTTTTTCAAGAGGTCGAAATATTTAAAATCATCCTTGGAAGGTGAAAGAGAGCATAAAGGTGCGCGACCGCAGGTCGGTGGTAGAGTGGGTGTACAGGTCGTTATCCTCCACCCTTAGGTCCACTATGCCGAAAGCCATCTTCAGTTCGATGGCAAACTTCACATAGGGAAGGAAGAAGTCGAACCCCACTCCCATCGTGTAGCGTAGGTCTATGGGGTTGAGGCGGACGATAGATTCGTCATTGTTATTCTTGTTTTTGCGGAGTGAGGCAAAGTCAAACCCCCAAGAGCCGCCCGCTATGAGGTAAGGGCGAAAGTCGGAGTACCGCATGGCGCGAAACTTAAACTCCACAGGCAACTCGCCATATACCGATTCCACCGTGCGCTTGGTGTCGTAATTCCAGTGGGTGGAAGCGTATTCGTCCGACCACACGAATGCCATATCGCGGCTGATAAGCGTTATGCCCGGCATCAGGCGTAGGTTGAGGTGGTCGCCTAGGCGAAAGTCGTTTATCTCGTTGATGTGGAATCCTGGGCTATAATATGACGTGGTGCCCATGATGTTCGCCCTTACCTCCTCGTCGTCGGTATAGTGTAGGTCGAACTTCGACAGAGTGTACCCCACCTGTATGCCGAAATGCACCTTCCGGTCGTCAAACTTGCCCAAATGCACAGGCGAGTTCTGGGCCGTCAACGCTTGGGTGCAGACGAGCCAAAGCAGCAATAGGGCTGTCTTGTTCAAATACCTTAGCATTGGGTCTTTCCAGTTGTGATTTCGCCGCGTAGCGACATCTGTAGGCACTCGCGCACATGGTCTGGGTTGTCGGGGTAGGTGCCTAGCAGGTACATCATCTTCGTCACGGCAGCCTCCAGTGTTATGTCGCTGCCACCTATCACCCCTATCTGGCTCAATTCGCAGCTGGCTTCGTACTGTCCCATTATTACGGCACCTGCCTTGCACTGGGTCACATTCAGCACCACTATGCCGCGTCCTATGGCATCGGCAATGGCCTCAATAAACCAATTTTCGGTAGGGGCGTTGCCCGAACCGAATGTCTCTATAACCACTCCGTGCAGCCCCTCGGCACGCAGCACCGCGTTAACCACCTCCAGGGTGATGCCGGGGAAGAGCTTCAGCACCGCTATGTTGCGGTCGAACTGCTTGCGCACCATCAAGGGCTTCTCAGGCTTGGGCAGAAACAGGTGGCTCTTGAAACTAAATCGTATGCCCGCCTTTGCCAGCGACGGATAGTTGTAGCTGCAGAAAGCGTCGAAATTCTCCGCGCTCACCTTTGTGCTGCGGTTGCCGCGATACAGGTGGTTCTCAAAGAACAGGCACACCTCCGGTATGTAGGCTTCCTGACACGAGGCCACCTCCAAGGCACAGATAATGTTCTCCCTGCCGTCGCTGCGCAACATGCCCATTGGCAGCTGGCTGCCCGTCAGCACGATGGGCTTCGAAAGGTTTTTGAACATAAAGCTCAACGCCGACGCGGTGTACGCCATCGTATCGGTGCCGTGCAGTATCACAAATCCGTCGTAATCGTCATAACGACTTTCGATAATCTCTGCCAAGTCCACCCAGAACGAGGGAGTCATGTTCGACGAGTCGATGATGTCTGCCATCTGGCAGGTGTCGATTTTATAGGAACAACGCTTGAGCTCTGGTACCAAGTCGTAGATATGTTCCAAGGGAAAAGGCCTCAGTGCGCCGTTCGCGTCCTGTACCATGCCGATGGTGCCGCCCGTATAGACTATTAGAACCTTGTTATTCATCTTTATTATTCATTATTGAATCTTCTTCATAACGCAATATGGCCTCTTTTATTGTGTTGGGTATAATGGCACTCCCACCTGTGCTGCGACAGTAGCCCGCCATCACCGTGCGGCAGGTGGCGCAGGCTTTGCCCGTGTCGCTGTTCACCACTTGCTGTTTCACGGAGAGACTCTTGGTTCCGAAGTGGTCCACATGCGTCACCACATGCACCCTGTCGTGCCACAGTATCTGGCTTGTGAAGTCTACCTCCACATGCACCACCATCACCGTGAAATCGCCCTCTTCGGGTGGCAGCCCTATGGCGGAGAAATATTCCGACTTGCCAAGGTCGAAAAATTCCATGATGACGGCATTGTTCACATGGCCCATTTGGTCAATGTCGTTAAATCTGAGTTGTATCGGTATATCCATATTCGGAGTTTTTAAGGGTTGTATAGAATGGTGAAAAGTGTATTGTTTAGTGTTTAGAATTCGTGCCTTTTTTCAGCGAGAAGAAGAACTCCAGTCCTCCTCCTTCGCGGTTTTTCACATAGATGTCGCCACCATGAAACAGCACGGCGTGCTTCACAATCGACAGGCCTAGTCCCGTGCCCCCGCTCTTGCGGCTGCGGCCTTCGTCTATACGCAGGAAGCGGTCGAACAGACGGGGCAGATACTCGTTGCCGACCCCTTTGCCCGTGTCGTATAGGTGTAGGTAATAGTGGCTGTCGTCTTCTGGCTGGTAGCAGTCGATGCCCACCGTCACTCCGTCGCCGGCGTGTACGATGGCATTCTCTATCAGGTTGCGGAAGATGGAGTAGATGAGCATGCCGTTCCCTATCACCGACAAGCTGTCGGGCAGGTCGTCAATGATGGCTATTTTATGCTGTTCGGCATTTTGTGCAAGCTCTACAATGGCTTCCTCTGCCAGTGAGCGGATGTTGACAGGCTCTTGGGTGAACAGCTCGTGCGACTCCTCTAGCTTGTTGATGAGCGACACGTCGTTGATTAGGTTCGACAATCGCAGCGTTTGGCTATAGCACCGTTCCAAGAAATAGTGCCGCTGCTCGTCGTCCACAGGCTTGTCGCCCAGCAATATCTCCAGGTATCCACGGATTGAGCTCACCGGGGTCTTCAGCTCGTGTGCTATGTTGCTGGTCATCTCCTGCTTCAACTGCCGGTTGCGCGTCTGCTCCACAATAATCTGTTGTTTCGACTTTTCTGCCTCGGCACGCAGCAGTTGCTCGTTTCTCACCTGTTTGTGCAGGCGTAGCGCAAACCACACCAGCATCATGATGGCTATGACTAGTAGCAGCACTGTTATGATAAATCCGGTGGACATACAGGTGAGGCGGTTTGATTAATACGATGGTTGTGTGACTGTTATTTTTTGCTCAAGAAAGTGTACCCAAACCCCGTCCGGTTTGTCAGCCGCCATCCCTCCTCTGCCAGTTTTTTGCGCAGGCGTGTGATGTGCACGTCTACGCTGCGGTCGTTCACCAGCGTGTCGTTGGGCCATACCTGAGTCAAGATTTCCTCGCGAGTGAAATAGCTGTCGGGGTGCTGGGCAAGCAGGCAGAGTATCAGGTGCTCTCTCCTCGTCAGCTCCACCAGTTTCCCATTCAGGGTCACACAGGCGTTGGCCGTGTCAATCATCAGTGCGCCGAACACCGTGCCGCCACCCTGGTGAGGCTTGGTGCGCTTCAGCACCGCCCGTATGCGGGCCAGCACCGTGTCGAAGGCAAAGGGCTTGGTGATATAGTCGTCGGCTCCGCTGGCAAAGCCGGCCAGTTGGTCGTCGTGAGCGTCGCGGGCAGTAAGGAATATGATGGGGGTCTCGTTGCCTTGGTCGCGCAGGTGTTGTGCCATCTCATAGCCCGACATGCGCTCCATCATCACGTCCAGCAACACCAGGTCGGTCCCGCTGCCTGCCCCGCTCTCCAGCAATGCCAACGCATCCTCGGCGCTGTTGGCGGTCACCACCTCAAAACCCTCGTTGCGCAGGTTGAACCCCAGTATTTCGCATAAGTCTTGTTCGTCGTCGACTACTAGTATCTTGGTCATAGTGTAATTGAAAATTGAGAATTGTTAATAGAAGATTGGGCGGCAGACAACATGGAACTCTAATAAACCCTTTTATTTTTCGATTTTTAATTCTTCGTTCGTTGATATGCTTTGCAGGTCGCTATATATAACGCAAAAGGGAAACAATTATTATTGCTTCCCTTTCTTTTTTTGTGGCATTGACTGGAATTGAACCAGTGACACAAGGATTTTCAGTCCTCTGCTCTACCAACTGAGCTACAACGCCATCAATTTCTCTCTTGAAATCGGTTGCAAAAGTACTACATTTTTTTCATTCAGCAAAATATTTTTTTTAAAAAAATCACAATATGCTGATTATTAGTATGATTATTTTTTGTCTACCCCTGCCTCAGAGGCCTGCAAATCGGCTTCTTTTTCGTCCTTTTTTGCGAAAAATAGCTGGTCGACAATCAGCCATATTGTGCCGATGGTGATGGCCGAGTCTGCCACATTGAATATGGCGTTGAAGAACATCAGCGGCTTCCCCCCTACAAAGGGCACCCATGTGGGCCACACCGTGTCTATCAGTGGGAAGAAGAACATGTCCACCACTCGGCCTTGCAGCAGGGGTGCATATCCCCCATCGGGCGGAAACATCTGTGCCACGCTGTAGTAGCTCTCGTTGAAAATCAGACCGTAGAAGCAGCTGTCTATCAGATTGCCCACGGCACCAACCACTATCAGCCCCAGGCATATTGCCAAAGGCTTGCGCATACCGCTATTCATCTTATGTATCAAAAACCACAGCAGTGCCGTCGACGCCACCAGTCTGAACAGCGTGAGGATAATCTTCCCTACACTGCCGCCTAGCTTCATTCCGAAGGCAAATCCTTCGTTCTCAACAAAATGTAGCATACACCAATTGCCTATCAGCGGTATCTCTTCCCCGATGTGCATGTGTGTTTTTACCCATATCTTCACCACTTGGTCGATGACCAATATGGCACCCATCAGGTACCATACGATGGCATAACGTTTTCGTATTTCTTTATCCATAATGTACCCATAACACTACTTGCCGAAATTTATTGTCTCGGCATTAAAATTTTTGTGGTCTATCGCCTGTCACCATCCTTTAATCGCATGTTGCCGCAGTGTGGCACGCGGCATCGGTCGCGTGTCCTTTATTGCTATCGGTCGGCCTGTGCCATTGCAGTGGACTCATGCACTAGCTTTTCGGGCTCTGTACCGCTTTTTATCGTTTCTCACGGCTTTCTACCACATCCTACTGATTGCCACAGCTTTTTGGGTCGTTTTCCGCATCCTGGAGCGGAGATG